>NZ_JARWAI010000005.1:0-290221 GCF_031451645.1 Vreelandella gomseomensis
GCGGAAGGCCGCCCCCCGGAGCGCCGGCCGAGTCGTCAGGCACCTATACCAAAACCCCGAACACAGCGTGTTCGGGGTTTTTTATTGTGCGGAAAAAAAAGAAACATGAGTAAAAAAGCCGCCCATTGGGCGGCTTCGAATATTGCGATTAACCGTCTCTACGGTGCTGGCACTGCCCGCCTGCCCAGGTTTCATAAATGGCGCGGTCATCCGCCAGCATCATTAACGCAAAGAGTCGCTCGCCGAGGGTGGTGCAGTGCTGGATGCGTCTGGAAAGCAGCGACGTTGCCTGCGGATCGATGACCACAAAGTCCGCCTCGTAAGAAGAGGCAAGCTGGCCAATATGGTGTTCGAGTGAGAGCGCTTTCGCATTGCCGCGGGTCAAGCCATAAAAGCCTTGCCAGGCGGTGAGCGGCTGCCCGCGTAGCTGACCAACCTGGTAGGCGCTTTTTAACGTGCCAAACCCGGATAGGTCGGTGCCTGCACCAATGTCGCTGGCGTAGGTAAACGCCATGCCGGTCTCCTTGGCGGCCTCTCGATCAAAAAGTCCGCTGCCGAGAAATAGGTTGGAGCTAGGGCAAAAGGCAATGTTGGCGCCGCGTTCCGCCAAGCGTTTGCGCATGCCGTGATCCAGGTGAATGCCGTGTGCGAAGGTACTGCGGGGCCCCACCAGACCGGCTGCTTCATACACCGCTAAATAGTCCTGGCTACCGGGAAAAAGCTCAGCGACCCAGTCAAGCTCGCCGCTGTTTTCTGCCAGGTGCGTTTGTAACCAAAGGCTTGGGTCATTGCGGAGCAGGGCGCCGGCGGCGTCCATTTGTATCTGGGTGGATGTCGGCGCAAAGCGCGGTGTGACGCTATAGCCCAGTCGACCCTGGCCATGCCAGTCTTCAATGAGGCGTTCGCTGTCGGCAATCCCTGCGGCCCCGTCCAGCAATCCTTCGGGCGCATTGCGATCCATCAACACCTTGCCGGCCAGCATCCGCAGCTGCCGCTTTTGACAGGCGCTAAAAAAGGCGTTCACTGAACCGGGGTGGCTTGAGCCAAACACCTGAGCGGTGGTGGTGCCCGCACGCAACATTTCATCCAGAAAGGCGTTGGACAACGCCTCGGCGTGGGCATGATTGGCGAAGCGACATTCTTCGGGAAAGGTGTAGTCGTTAAGCCAGTCAAGCAGTTGACGGCCGTATGATGCCATGATGTCCAACTGTACATAGTGCACGTGGGTATCGATGAACCCCGGCATGATCAGCTTGTCACGGTAATCGACAACGTCGGCACCATAGGGAAGCGAGGGCGACAGGTCAGCGTAACGACCCGCTGCATGAATATGCTGCCCTTTCAACCAGAGTAGACCGTCCGGGTAATGTGCCAGGCTCCCCGGCTCAGGGCTATCGCCATCACCGGGGTCACGCGCAAAGCTGACCAGTTCGGCACGGATAAACGTATCGGTAGGGGATGTCATATCAACTCGAGGTCGCAGAGGATTCGTCAAGGAGCCGTTGCAGCGCTTGGGGCGCAAGGCCGCGGGTATCCGGACCGGGAGGGGTGTCCGCAAGCCAAAGCAGCTCGGTGACCGCGGTTAGCGCAATGGCGTAAGGGGTCTTGTTATGCAGCTTCGCATCATGGATGCGACCAATAGGGCAGCGCACACGCTCGATCGTGTCAGCAGCGTACCCTGCGCGTTTTAGACGCCCTTTAAAGCTCGCCCATTTGCTATCGGAGCCAATGAGCCCGATCGAGGCAATATCATCGCGCTCGATGAGGGCGGCAATGAGAGCGTAATCCTCGTCGTGGCTGTGGGTTAGCACAAGCACATGGGAGTTGGGTGGCAAATCGGCGACTTGGATGCGTGCGTCGTCAAGCTTGTGGAAGCTAGTCCGTGGCTGTTGCTGATCCTGATCGCTGAAGATGTTGGGGCGGCTATCGAACCACAGCCGTTGCCAGGGCAGTGGGGCGCTGAGGTTGACGATTTCGCGCCCCACATGACCGGCACCAAAGATGGCGACATGGGCGTCTACGCCGGCAAAGACTTCAAGCAGAATGTTGACGAAGCCACCACAGCACTGTCCGCTGCGACCGCCCAGTGAGAACGCTTCCAGGTGAAAGCCATAGCGCTGCTGCTGGAGGTAGTCCCGCGCGGCGCTGATGGTTTGCCACTCGAATGTGCCGCCCCCCAGGGTGTCAAAAATGCTGTCGCGGGTAATGACCATCCGCGCGCCGGGTTCACGAGGCGTTGAGCCGGCGCTCGTCACTTGGGTCGCTAGCACATGGGGCACGGCGCTGCGTTGTAGGCGATCCAGTGCGGCATGCCAGGTATCGGGAGCGGCTGGCGTCATAGTGCTTTCTGCCTGACCGCATTAGCGGCCAACATGACGTGCTCGGGGGTGGCCGGCGTATCGAGGTGCGGTGACGACTGGTAGCCCGTCAGGCTAGAAAGCGCGTCGCGCAGTGCGGACCATACGCTGATGCAGAGCATGAAAGGCGGCTCGCCGACGGCCTTCGAGCGGTAGAGGCTCGCCATGGAATTGGGATGACCTTCCAGCAGGCTGACGTTGAAGACCGGAGGAAGGTCGCCGAAAGTGGGGATCTTATAGGTCGCAGGTCCATCGCTGATCAGCATGCCTTTATCGTTCCACTTGAGTTCTTCGCTGGTCAGCCAGCCCATGCCCTGTATAAAGCCGCCCTCCACTTGTCCCATGTCGATGGCCGGGTTGAGCGAATCCCCGACATCATGAAGGATATCCACGCGATCGACCTGATACTCGCCGCTCAGCGTATCCACGCTGACTTCGCTGACGGCGGCGCCAAAGGCATAGTAATAGAAAGGGCGCCCCTGGCCGCTGGCACGGTTGTAGTAAATCAGCGGTGTGGCATAAAAGCCTTTTTCGGACAGTGAAATGCGGTTGAGGTAGGCGGTCTGGACGAGCTCTCCCCAGGGTATACGTCGCTCACTTTCACCGCGGCCCGCGATGAGCATGCCGTCTTCAAGTCGCATGCCTTCACGATCGAGCCCGTCCTCAAAATGCACGGCGGCAAAGTCGAACAACCGCTCGCGTAGCTTGCTGGCAGCATCGCGGGCCGCCATGCCGTTCAGGTCGGCCCCGCTTGAGGCGGCGGTTGGGGACGTATTGGGCACTTTATCGGTGCGTGTTGCGCTGATGCGCACGCTGTCCAGATCCAGTCCTAGCTCACGGGCGACTACTTGGCAGATCTTGGTGTGCAGCCCCTGGCCCATTTCCGTGCCGCCATGATTGATCATGATGCTGCCATCGGTGTATACGTGAAGCAGTGCGCCGGCCTGGTTCAGATGCTGAGCGGTAAACGAAATGCCGAATTTGACCGGTGTCAGGGCGAGGCCCTTTTTGATAATTGGGCTTGCTTCATTGAACGCCGTGATGGCGCGGCGGCGCGTCCAGTACTCGCTGCTGCTTTCGAGTGTTTCCACCAGGGTATGAAGCAGCTTTATCTGGTCGACTTGCTGGCCGTAATGCGTGACATCATGCCCCTCGCGGTACAAATTCCGCTTACGTATCGTGAGCGGGTCTTCCCCGACGCGACGGGCAATATCATCCATCGCGGCTTCGATGATCATCATGCCCTGAGGGCCGCCAAAACCGCGAAAAGCGGTGTTGGAAGCGGTATGGGTTCTTGCACGATGGCCCGTTACGCGCGCGTTACCTAATGAATAGGCGTTGTCCGCATGGAACATGGCGCGGTCGACAATGGCATCGGACAGGTCGGGTGAATAGCCACAGTCGCCAATCACGGTAATATCACCGCCCTGAATCACGCCTTCATGATCGACGGCGAGCCGGTAGCGGTTATAAAAAGGGTGTCGTTTCCCCGTCGCGCGCATGTCCTCGCTGCGTGGCAAGCGCAACCGGGTAGCTTGACCCGTTCGGCGGGCAATAAGCGCTGCAATACACGCCCAAGGGGAGGCCTGGGTCTCCTTGCCACCAAACCCACCCCCCATTCGGCGAACTTCAACGGTGACCGCATGGAAGGGGATACCCAGCACCTCAGCCACGAGTTTTTGTGTCTCGCTGGGATGCTGGTTGGAGGTATGGACTACGACCCCCTCATCCTCGGTCGGCGCGACGATGCACGCTTGACCTTCGAGGTAGAAGTGTTCCTGTCCGCCCACGAAGAGGTTGCCCTCAATAAGCTGCGGAGCTTGTTCCAGGGCCGACTGCCAATCACCGCGTTCTTGAATGTGGGTCGGGCGAACAAACTCTTCACGCTCGACCGCCGCAACGGCATCGAGACTTGCAGGCTGCTCATCGATGTCCAGCTTGGCAAGCTTCACGGCGCGCCGGGCAGCCGTTAACGAGGTGGCGGCGACGGCAAACAGGCACTGGCCCGCATAGCTGATTTCCCGGTCGACAAAAATCGGGTCACCTGGAAATACCGGACCAATATCCGTATGGCCCGGCACATCGCCAAACGCAATCACATCGACAATGCCAGGCGCTTGCCTGACGGCCTCAAGATCAAGTGAGGTTAACCTGCCATGGGCAACGGGGGATAATCCCAGCGCCACGTGCAGGGCGTCTGCCGGTGTTTTCAAATCATCAATGTAAGCGGCTTTGCCGGTGACATGCTTTTGCGCGCTTTCGTGAAAGCTAGCGCTTCCTGCCTGACGTTGGCTTTGGCTATCGACGGTATGCCGGGCAAGGGGGCCAGACCCTTGTATATGATCTGTTAATTCGCGCCGCGCGCGGTGGCTGTCGCCATCGAGTTTAGTGAGCGTACGCATGGAGCATCACCTCCTGGTTGGGCGCGGAGAGTGTCAGGTATAGGCGCTCCAGCAGATTGCGAGCCGCTTGCTGTCGATAATGCTGACTACCCCGCACATCGCTCATCGGCTGAAATTCATCGTCCAGGGCCTGCTGTGCCGCCTGGAAACCGCTTTTGGATAGTGGCTGGCCCTCCAGGACTGCTTCCGTGTTAAGCGCTCGTTTAGGCGTCGCCGCCATGCCCCCAAAGGCAATGCGAACGTCGCGCATAATGCCGTCTTCCCATCGGTAGCAGAACGCACCCAGCACAGCGGATATATCGTCTTCACGCCGCTTTGAAAGCTTCCAAATCCGCAGTAATGCGTGATCCTTGAGCGCCGGAATGAACACCTTGCTGATGACTTCATCGGCTGCCAGGGCGGTTTGCTTGTAGTCGATAAAGAAGCGATCCAGGGGCAGTTGACGGACACCGTCATCATTGGCCACTTCGACCCAGGCGTTGAGCGCCATCAAGACCGGCGGCGTGTCACCAATGGGCGAGGCGTTGGCAATGTTGCCGCCCAGGGTGCCGCGATTGCGTATCTGTTGGGAGCCCAGCCGATGCAACAAATGCGCAAAGGTGGGAAAGTGCTGCTCGAACAATGGCTCAAGCTGGCGATAGGTCACGCCGGCGCCTACCCACCAGCCTGGCTGATGTTGAAAGGTCGTTTCTGCAATCTGTTGCAGTTCATTGACGCGGGAGACATCGATCAACTGATCCAGGGCTTCAAGCCGCTGGGTGGTTTCCAACCATAGGTCTGTTGCGCCGGCGACCAGACGGGCGTCTGGATAGCGCCGACGCGCCTTGGTAAGCTCGGTAAGTGTGGACGGCTGGGCGAATAGCGGTGCACTGTCTGCGGGCGGCGCTGTCTTGTCTGCTGCTGACAGAGGTGGCGAGGCGTCAAACCACGCGGGCGCTTGCCAGGGCTGTTGTGCCATGCTCAAGGCGGCATCGCGAATCGGGCGATAGCCGGTACAACGACACAGGTTTCCCCCCAATACGGCTTCCAGTCGTTCAGGCGTCAACGCAAAGGGGTGCTGCTGCTGAGCCGTATGCAGCGTAAACAGCGACATGACGATACCCGGTGTGCAGAAACCGCACTGACTAGCGTGGCACTCCACCATGGCCTGTTGCGCTGGATGCAGCTGCTCGCCCTGGGCCAAGCCTTCAACGGTGACTAAATGCCGGCCCTTGAGCTGATGCGCCGGTGTAATGCAGGCATTGACGCTTTCAAAAGCTGATGCGACCTCCGTCGGATGCCGAATGGCGACCGTGCAAGCACCGCAGTCCCCGGATGCGCAGCCTTCTTTGGTGCCTGTCATCCCCAAATGGTCGCGCAATAGCGTTAAAATGCTGGTGTCCGGTGACACGTCACACTGCTTGGGGGTGCCATTGAGCAAAAACTCAATTGTCGCCATGCCAACTCCGTTGTCATTGTTTTGACCAATCGGTCAATATAGCGTGAGCTTGAAACAAAATAGCGTGTCTTGCAAGGCTTTGGTGGCTGCATGCGTTTGGTGCAAGAAAGCGGCAAATGCCTGGTTTTGGATCACTGGATACGCGACGTTGCCATCTTGGAAATTCACGCCTTCTGCACCTATTAAAGGAACCCAGCGAATGACGGCAGACATAGCTAACCAGGAAAATGCCGGTCGAGCGCATATTGAACACACCATATTGCGTGCTGCGGAGCAGGTGTTTGCGCAGTATGGCTATCGGGGAGCCAGCCTTCAGGCGATTGCCGATCAGGCTGGCCTGCCTAAAGCCAACATTTTGTATTACATGGGCAGCAAGCAGACGCTTTATGTCCGGTTGCTCAATCGCATGATGAGCCGATGGAACGCGGTGCTGGAAGACATCACGCCGGAAAGCGATCCAGGTCGCGTGCTCAGCGACTTTATACGCACCAAAATGGTGCTTGGGCAGCGCTATCCCGATGGCTCAAAATTGTTTGCCGCTGAAATTCTAGCCGGCGCGCCTTTTCTCAGCGGCTATCTAGCCGGTGAACTGCGTGAATGGGTCGCTTCCCGGGCGGCAATCATTGGGCAGTGGTCACGTCAGGGCAAGATGGACGACGTTGACCCGCGCTTGCTGATCTTTCTGATCTGGTCGGCGACTCAGCATTACACTGAATATAGCGCTCAGGTCACCGGTATTCTAGGTAAAGAGATGCTTGATAACGACGATATCGATGCCATCTGCCGGTTTCTTGAACACGTGATTCTAAAAGGCTGCGGCGTTCAGCTGTCTTCTGAGCCGCGCCCGCTGTCACCGTGATCTGGCTTGCCCATGCTGCCCATTGAGCCACATTTAGTTTCGCTGCAAGAAGCGTTAAGCGCACACAACCGGCTAATTCTGGTCGCCCAACCGGGGGCTGGCAAAACCACCCGCGTGCCGTTAACGCTTCTGAATAGCCAATGGGCGCAAGGTCAAAAGCTATTGCTATTGGAGCCTCGCCGCGTTGCCGCCCGCCTGGCCGCAAGTTTCATGGCGCAACAGCTAAACGAACCGCTCGGCCGCACGGTGGGCTACCGGATGCGCGGGGATGCCCGGGTAAGCGCAGACACCCGTTTGGAGGTTGTCACCCAGGGCGTGCTGACGCGCATGCTACAGGATGACCCGCTGCTTGAAGGGGTGGGGGGTATCATCTTTGACGAGTTTCATGAGCGAAGCCTGGAAGCTGACCTGGGGCTTGCGCTGGCGCTGGATATTCAGCAAAGCATTCGTGACGACTTACGCCTTATCGTGATGTCAGCCACCATCGATGTCGTTGCGTTGCAAAAAGTGCTCGGCCCAGAGGTGCCGGTCATTGAAAGCGAAGGGCGTCAGTACCCGGTGGAGACGCTCTATCGTCCTGCGCCGCACGAGGCTTCATTGCATACACAGGCATGTCGTGTAGTGCGCGAAGCGTTGGCCCAGCCGGATACGCGCGATGTGCTGGTCATCATGCCTGGAGTGGCAGAAATTCATCAGCTGGTGAGCGCGCTGGAAGATGATTCGCGCGACGTCGACGTTCGTGCGCTACACGGCCGCATGACACTTGCGGCACAGCAGGCGGTGCTTGAACGGAATGCCTCGGGTCGACGGGTGATTGTGTCCACGGCCATCGCAGAATCCAGCGTCACGGTGGACGGGGTCAATGTGGTTATCGATGCTGGCTTGGAGCGGGTGCCGCTATTCCAGCCGCGCACCGGGCTCACGCGCTTGACCACGCGGCGGGTCAATCGTGCCAGCGCCGACCAGCGGCGAGGGCGAGCCGGGCGTCAGGGCGCTGGCCGATGCTTCCGGTTATGGTCTCGGGAGCAGCCGCTGGTCGCTTTCGGCGAACCGGAAATCCAGCAGGCCGATCTCGCCAGGCTGATCCTCGAGCTGGCGGCCTGGGGCGTGACATCTCCCGATCAATTGACCTGGATGACGCCACCGCCTCAGGGGGCGTGGAAGAGCGGCCAAGCGCTGCTGCGGAAGCTGGGCGTCATTGATCGAGCGGGCACTCTGACCCCACTGGGCAGGCAAAGTGCTGACTGGCCGTTAGAGCCTCGCCTTGCCGTGATGCTGATCAAATCCGCTGACCTGAATGCATCCGCAACGGCGTGCGGACTAGCAGCGCTTCTTGAGGGTCGGGAACGCGTTGACGGGTCACTCCGTGAGGCATTGGTGCAGCGCTTTAATCAACCCGCCCGTTTTGCCGATTGGCACCGCGAAGCGCAACGTCTGGCTCGCATTGCCGATACGCCACTGCCTCGCCACGTTAACGATTTGCCATTGGGGGTACTATTGGCCCTGGCGTATCCGGAGCGTATTGGCCAGTGCCTCAGCCCCGGTCGTTTCAAGCTGGCCAATGGCAAGACCGCCACCTTGCCGCTCCGCCATATGTTGGCCAGTGAGCCCTATATTGTTGCCGTCAACCTTGAAAGCATCGCCAGTGAGGCGACGATCTATCAGGCCGAACCGCTCGCGCATGACTGTCTCGCTAGTCTTTATCCGGTTACTCAGCAATGGGTAAATCGCATCACCTGGTCAGACGCCCAGGGCAGGTTGGTAGGGGAGCGTGTGCAGTGCCTTGGCGAGCTGGTGCTGGCCAGCCAACCGCTGAATGAGTTGCCGGCCGAGGACGTCACCCAGGCGCTGTTGACCGCGCTCACTCAGCGCTCGGAGGTCATATTCAATTCGCATGTTCAGCAACTACAGGGGCGCATGGCGCTGCTGCGAGAGGTGGTGGGTGACTCCTGGCCGGACTGGTCAGCACAGCAGCTGATAGACACGCTTGATACTTGGCTGGGCCCTTACATGGCCGGCGTCACGCGCATGAGTCAGCTTGAGAAAATGCCCTTTCACACCTTCATGCTCAATGCGCTGAGTTGGGATGAGCAGACGTTATTGGAGCGTTTAACGCCTGTCTCTTTAACGGTGCCCAGCGGTCGGCAGGCGACGCTGGATTATGCCCCTTGCCTTGAAGGAAGGCCGCCAGTGCTGGCCATTAAACTGCAGGAGGCGTTTGGCTGGCAGGCAACGCCCACCATTGCCGAGGGGCGTGTGGCGGTGATGATGCACCTGCTTTCACCGGCCAGGCGGCCGCTTCAGGTCACCCAGGATCTATGCAGCTTCTGGACAAACGGCTATCCGGCGGTACGCAAAGAGATGCGTGGCCGGTATCCAAAGCATCCCTGGCCCGAAGACCCATTTACGGCGCCAGCCACGGCCAGAACCAAGCGTGGACAAACCAAGGCGCCCTAACTCCTTTATTCGGGGATTTCGCCAGGTTTGCGGTATTGGACACCCTGAGCGCGACGCTCTTCCTGCGTCAGCCTTTCGTCCTCAGCCGGTACGCCCAAAACGGTTTCCTTTGAGCCATCTTCCCATGTGTAGGTGGTGCATCCCCCCAGCATCGTGACCATCAGGCAGACGACAAAGACGGCGAGGGTGGGTGTCTTTAACAGACGTGTGTCCATCAGTGGTCTCCTGAGGTTTTGAAGATCAATATTATCAATTGATTATAGAAGCGAGCAGTGAAAAAAGTAAATCCGAAAGCCGCTAGACAGACAACCGTTGAATATACCTTGCGGCATGTCGCTGACCATGAGCTATCGTCAATAATCATGTCACAGCGAAGGGGGCGTGTATGTGGTCGGTAATCAAATCGGTGCTTGCCGCACTCATTGGCGTGCAGAATGACCGCCAACGGCGAGAGGATTTTAGCGCTAAGCATCCCGCTGCCTTCATTATCACTTTTATAATCATCACATTACTATTCGTTTTGGCACTGTGGGCAGTGGCTTCTTATATGGCGGGGTAATAGCCATCGTTTTATTTTTGCCAAATCACGTGAACATTGCCGGGGCTTTTCTATACTGCAGTTGATAGCGTTTTATTAGGCTCTGTCTGAAAGCTTGGCACTTGTGCCGGCTTTTTTGGAAAGCTGGTCATCGACTGTCTCATCTTCTCGCCTTGGGGCATCGTTGCATTTACAGACAACAACAATAAGACAAGGGGGCTTCAATGCGCTTAGGGTGGCCACCATCAGTATTTGCTGCAGGCATGGTCAGCAGCAGTGCCAGCTTTGCCCAATCGTGGAACATGCCGATAGGCGTTACCGATGTGAGCAGCGACATCTACGGTCTGCACATGACCATTTTTTGGATATGTGTGGTTATCGGGGTGGTGGTCTTTGGCGCCATGTTCTATTCGCTTTTTCGCTATCGCCATTCACGGGGCGTAAAAGCGGCCCACTTTCATGAGAACACCAAGGTCGAGATACTCTGGACAGTAATTCCCGTTCTTATATTGGTGGGCATGGCCGTTCCTGCAACGGCGACGTTGAAAAATATGTATGACGCCTCCGATGCGGAGCTGGACGTCATGGTCACCGGCCAACAGTGGCGCTGGCGCTACGAATATCTGGGCGAAGAGGTTGCCTTCAATTCCAATCTTAGTACGCCAAGAAGCCAGATAGGCGGCGAGGAGACCCGAGGTGAGCATTATCTGCTCGAAGTGGATGAACCTCTCGTGCTCCCCATTAATCGTAAAATCCGTTTTTTAATGACCTCCGACGACGTCATTCATTCATGGTGGGTACCTGACCTGGCCGTCAAGCAAGACACCATTCCAGGGTTCATCAACGAGAACTGGGTAAAGATTAATCAGCCGGGTATTTACCGTGGCCAGTGTGCCGAGCTGTGCGGTATCGATCACGGTTTCATGCCCGTGGTTGTCCATGCAATGGAGGAAGAAGCTTTCGATGAATGGCTCGCAGAACGCAGACGTATGGCCGAACAAGAGGCCCAAGGGGTAGATCGTGAGTGGGCCATGGCAGAGCTGATGGAAAGGGGCGAGACCGTTTACGAGTCCATTTGCGCCTCATGCCATCAATCGGGAGGCGAGGGCTCGCCGCCTGCCTTCCCGGCGCTTGCCGGCAACCAACAGCTGATCGACGATCTCGACTGGCATTTGGATAAAGTCATCAACGGGGTATCGGGCGCCGCGATGCCTGCGTTCCGTAATACGCTCAACCCGGTTGAAATCGCCGCAGTGGTTACCTACACGCAGAACGCCTGGGGTAACGATACCGACGCGCAGGTTCAGCCGGCGCGCGTAGCCGAACAAGTCGATCCATAGCGTACGGCAGGCGCAACGCTGACAATAATAATTGGAGACGAATATGGCCCCCAGGATACCTTTGCAGTCGACGATACAGCACAGCGATACGGTGGCAACGGCGGGTGGTATTGCCCATCATGCTTTGCACCCGACGGGATGGCGTCGTTGGCTTTTAACCACCAATCACAAAGAGATAGGCACGCTTTATCTGATCTTTTCCCTGACCATGTTTTTTGTCGGAGGGATTTTTGCGCTTGTCGTTCGCGCTGAGCTTTTTCAGCCGGGCTTGCAGCTGGTCAAACCCGAGTTCTTTAACCAGATGACCACCATGCACGGCCTGATCATGGTCTTCGCTGCCGTGATGCCTGCTTTTACGGGGCTTGCCAACTGGATGATCCCGTTACAGATCGGTGCCCCGGACATGGCGTTGCCCAGGTTAAACAATTTCAGTTTCTGGCTGTTGCCTGTGGCATTTGCGCTATTGCTATCTACCTTGTTGATGCCTGGTGGCGGTCCCAATTTTGGCTGGACATTCTATGCACCGCTATCGACGACCTATGCGCCCGCGTCGACCACCTTTTTTATATTGTCATTGCATATTGCCGGGATCAGCTCGATTTTGGGCGCCATCAACATCATTGCCACTATTCTGAACATGCGAGCGCCAGGCATGCGATTGATGGACATGCCGTTATTTGTATGGACATGGCTGATTACCGCCTTCCTGCTCATTGCGGTCATGCCGGTTCTGGCTGGCGTGATAACGATGATGCTGATGGATATCAACTTCGGAACCAGTTTCTTTGATGCCGGCGGCGGCGGAGACCCTGTCCTCTTCCAGCATCTTTTCTGGTTTTTTGGTCATCCCGAAGTCTACATCATGATTTTGCCCGCCTTCGGTATCGTTTCCGCCATCATTCCTACCTTTGCCCGAAAGCCGCTGTTTGGCTACGCCTCGATGGTCTACGCCACCGCGGCGATTGCGCTGCTCTCTTTTCTTGTCTGGGCGCACCACATGTTTGTCGTCGGCTTGCCGCTGGTCGCCGAGTTGTTCTTCATGTATTCGACGATGCTGATAGCAGTGCCCACCGGAGTCAAAGTCTTCAATTGGGTGACGACGCTGTTTAGAGGGTCGATCAGCTTTGAGTCGCCCATGCTGTTTGCGCTTGCGTTTGTGGTGCTATTTACCATCGGCGGGTTTTCCGGGTTGATGCTGGCAATTGCTCCGGCTGATTTTCAGTACCATGACACCTACTTTGTGGTTGCCCATTTTCACTATGTCCTGGTGCCTGGCGCTATCTTTGCCATCATGGCCGGCGTCTATTACTGGCTACCCAAGTGGACCGGCCACTATCCCAACGAAACCCTTGCCAAATGGCATTTCTGGTTTTCCGTTATTGGCGTCAACCTGACGTTTTTCCCCATGCATTTTGCCGGGCTCGCCGGCATGCCCAGGCGAATACCGGATTACGCACTTCAGTTTGCCGATTTCAATCTGGTCTCCAGTATTGGCGCCTTCTTTTTTGGCACGTCGCAATTACTCTTTGTCCTGGTCATTGTGCTGTGTGTGCGCGGCGGAAAAAAAGCCCCCGCAAAAGCATGGGAAGGGGCCGTGGATCTAGAGTGGACGGTACCTAGCCCGGCACCCTTGCACACGTTTGAGACACCCCCTGAGTTTCGTCCCGTGGACAAGTAAGCATTCAGTCCCGCTATGTGACATCACATGGAGAGGAATATGCACTC
Organism: Vreelandella gomseomensis; assembly: GCF_031451645.1. Lineage (NCBI taxonomy): Bacteria > Pseudomonadati > Pseudomonadota > Gammaproteobacteria > Oceanospirillales > Halomonadaceae > Vreelandella > Vreelandella gomseomensis. The sequence continues at coordinate 13,117 of NZ_JARWAI010000005.1, forward strand.
ATACCAGGCCGATGGTGTTAAAAAGACAGTTACCAGGACGGTGTTTGCGTTGGTGGGTATGTTTGCCTTTGCGTTTGCGCTGGTGCCTCTCTATGACGTTTTTTGCGACATAACGGGGATTAACGGCAAAGTTGATACCACGGCTAAAAGCATCCTCAATGATGGGGTGAATAGCGATCGGTATGTGACGGTTCAGTTTATTACGCGCACGGGTGCCGGCCTTCCCTGGAAGCTGGGCGTCGAAACCCATCAGGTGCAGGTTCACCCTGGGCAAATGACGGAGATAGATTTCACCTTTTCCAATCGTAGCGATATGGCCACATGGGGCCGAGCCGTTCCCAGCGTCAGCCCTTCCACGGCAACGGCTCATGTGCGCAAGGTCAGTTGTTTCTGTTTCCAGGAACAGCGGCTTGGTGCAAACGAAAACCTCACCATACCGCTTGTATTTCAACTGGATAATTCACTACCCAAGGATATAGCCACCGTCACGCTGGTCTATACGCTGTATCCCCTGCAGGAAAATGATGATCGTCAAACCGTGACGTATCTCAATAACAAGAACGGGGGGCTTTGATATGAGTAATGCAAGCTACTATGTTCCGGCCAAAAGCCATTGGCCGATTCTGGGCTCTGTCGCCGTTGGTTTACTGATGGTGGGGCTGGGGTATCAACTGGTTTATGGCTCTGCGACATTGTTGATCGCAATAGGCTTCCTGTCCATTTTAGCGGTGATGGGTTTTTGGTTTCGCGACGTCATAAATGAATCTCAGTTGGGTCTCTACGACAGTCAGATGGATCGCTCATTCCGGTGGGGGATGGGGTGGTTCATATTTTCTGAAATCATGTTTTTTGCCGCTTTTTTTGGCGCGCTTTTTTACGTAAGAACCTTTGCGATTCCCTGGTTAGGGGGTGAAGGCGCCAAAGGCGTTTCTGCGCTTTTGTGGCCCGACTTTATTGCCCAATGGCCTTTGTTAAACCCGCCCGATAGTTCAGTGTCAGGCCCCGATAACGTATTTAGCCCATGGCAACTACCGTTGGTTAATACCTTATTGCTAGTGACGTCCAGTATTACATTGACGATTTCCCACGAGGCTTTGAAGTCAGGGTATCGCAAGCTGTGCAGAAACTGGCTGGCGGGGACGGTAGTGCTGGGCACCTGCTTTATCTTTATTCAAGGCGTCGAGTACTACGAAGCCTATCAGCACTATGGCATTACACTGGAAGCGGGTATTTTTGGCTCTACGTTCTTTATATTAACGGGGTTCCATGGTGTTCACGTGATTATTGGCACCTTGATACTCGTTGCCATGCTGGTGCGAATTATACGGGGACATTTCTCGGATTCGCAGCATTTTGCGTTCGAGGCCTCCTGCTGGTATTGGCATTTTGTCGATGTTGTATGGCTTGGGTTATTTATTTTCGTGTATGTGGTGTGAAGGGTCAGGTGAGCTGGCCGCTGAGAAAGCCATAGCTAATCAGTACTAACAGCAGGATGGCGAAGCCTATGCGCCATTTCAAAGAGGTTAGCAGTCGCTTGGAGGACGTGTCATCGCGTAACAGGTAGCCAGCGCCCACCGCTAAACTGAGCAACATGGCGATAAAAACAATGATAATGAGTGATTTAAGTAGCATAAATAAACATTCCCTATCTCGCTGGCGTCGTTACGGCTGGTATGTGTTCTGGTTGCTCCTGGCGTTGCTTGGGGCTTTCCTTGGCGCATGGCAGTGGGAGCGGGCCGACACCAAGCAGGTAGCGGCGGCGTTGAGAGACAATGCCCCTGCACTGGTCAACCCCCGGATCGCGCCTGCTGAGGGGGCAGAGCTCACCCTCAACGGTGAGTATATGTCGGAGCATAGCTTTTTTTTAGATAACCGTATTCTTGATGGCCGCTTGGGGGTTGCTGTTCTCACCCCTCTCAAAGACAAGTTTGGCCACTATTGGTTGATCCAGCGTGGTTTTGTCGAAACCGGTACGACCCGTGCACCTCCCAGTGTCTCAACGCCAGAACAGGCGGTGACATTAACGGGCGAATGGCAGCCTGCCAACGATGATGGCTTGCTGTTCGGGCCTAACGTTGAAGGGACGCGGCTTCAAACTATCAGCCTAGCGCCCTGGCAAGACGTCGTGCCCGAGTTTCGTTACCAGGGCTGGGTGCATGCGCAAGCCGGTGACGGTGTCTTTTCGACCTGGTGGCAGGCCAACGTGATGCCCGCCAGCAGGCACCTTGCCTACGCATTTCAATGGTGGGGGCTGGCGTTGGTGGCGTTGATTACGATGTGGGTGGGCAGGCGCTATTTCCATTCCAGCCGTGAAACTGACCGGGAGAATAACCATGGCAGTCGTTAATCATGTTGCACGTCAGCGGATCAAGCTCCTGCTCATCTTCATCATTTTTGCAGCGCCCATCGTTACCGCCTGGGGCATGGTCGAGTGGCGTATCGGCGTTCCTGACGAAACAACGGCGCATGGGTCACCCACCGATCAGGTGCCAAGCTTTGAACTCTGGCCCATTGCGCCGATGTCAGACGCCCCAGTTTCTGAAGGACGCTGGATATTGGCGTTCGATTGTTCACTGCAGTGTCCGGAAAGACGCGATCTCCTTTGGCGCATGCACCGCGCCCTGGGGCGCGACGCCAATCGTTTGACGCGCATGAGCATAGGCGGTGAGGGAGAGCCTCTGCCTGGCGAGGCGTTGGTGGCGTGGCGTGAAACGCCTCGCTGGAGCCAGCCAAATAAGGTGTGGTTGATTGACCCTGAAGGGCGGCCGGCGCTGGCGTTTTCGGCGTCAGTGCCGGCGGCGGACATACTCGATGATACCCAGCATTTGTTCAAGGTGAATGCCAGGTAGGCGGTTGCTTGTGCTCGGTCACGGAGGGTTGCTCAATGGTGGATTATCAGCGTGTGGCCATTGTAAGAGGGCTTTCGTTTGTGGGCGTTGCCTTGACGGCATTGGTGATGCTGGTGGGGGCATGGACCCGCTTGTCTGACGCCGGGCTGGGATGCCCGGATTGGCCAGGGTGCTATGGCCAGTGGGTGGTACCCAGCGCTGACGACGCAGCGGTCAGATTTCCCGCTTTCCCGCTTGAGACGTCAAAAGCCTGGCTTGAAATGCTGCATCGTTATATCGCCACGGTGCTGGGGGCGACCGTCTTGCTGCTCCTCTGGCTGGGCTGGCCGTTGAGAAAAATGTCGGGATACCCATGGCGGGTTAGTCTTTTCTTGATGTTGGCCGTTCTGGTTCAGGGGATGTTTGGGGCGTTAACGGTAACGCTCTCCTTATGGCCTCAGGTAGTGACCCTTCATTTACTAGGGGGGATGGGGATTCTTCTACTTTTTGTATGGCTTTATTGCCGTCTCAGGACATTCCCGCGAGGTGTGACGTCGAGCCCGCGCCAGGCCACGGCCTGCTGGTGGCTGGTCGCTGCCCTGCTGGCAGGCCAGTTAGCCTTGGGTGGCTGGGTGTCTAGCAACTATGCGGGTCTGTCGTGCCAGGGGTTTCCGTCCTGCAATGGCCAGTGGTGGCCTCAGATGGACCTGGGTGAAGGCTTCCATTTAACCCAGACAGTGGGGCCGAACTATCTGCACGGACAGCTGCACGCAGATGCCCGTACGGCGATTCACGTCGCCCATCGTGTCTGGGGTGGGCTGTTGGGGGTCGCGATTCTGCTGCTGTGGTGGCGGCAGCGTGTCGAGACGGCGGCTCGAGGTCTGGTAGGTGTTTTAAGTATTTACTGTTTCCAGGTCATGCTTGGCATTGCAAGCGTCATCTTCTGGCTGCCGCTCTGGTTGGCATTGCTGCACACCGCCGGCGCGATGGCGCTGACCGTCAGCTTTTTAATTGCCTGGTGGCGGTGGCGCCATGGTCCCCTGACAGGCAGGTCTGTGCGCGTGTACGGTCGCAACATCAGATGGCCGCGTATCTGGGCGCTTGGGGCGTCGTCGGATAACGTGCATGCCCGAGTGGCAGTGACGCAAAGCGACCACCGTCCTCCTCAATGCGACTAACCGGCTGGGGGCGCCCTCGACACGTTTGTCCTGCCGTATGGTTAGCAGGATTGGGCTGGATGGTGTAAGGTCGCCATGGCAAGGTGTACAATTCCCGTAAAGCATTTGCCAAGCTTGGGTAAGGAGTATCATGAGTCTGACGAGCGCACTTTTACTTTTGTTGCTGGCGGTGGTCGTGATCGCTGGTCTGGCTGTCTATGCCTATCGTTTACGTCAGGAAGTCAAGCGTCGCGATGCGTTTCGCGTCGCCGAAGACCAGCAGGCCCAGCTGAAAAGTCTGGAAAACCTTGATTGGGTCACCGCGGCGCTGGTACAGGAGCAAGTAGACGTGACGGAAGGCGCCTGGCGTTGCAAGGTGTTGCTGGAGATCATTGATCCAAGTTTGACCGAGCGGGCTGATTTTCAAGCGTTTGCGCAGCTCTATGAACAGACGAAGCATCTGAAGACGCATTCGGCCAGGCAGCAGCTCACGCCTCGCGAGCGCATGCAGGAAGACCGCGAGCGTCTTGAGGCCGAAAGACAGATGCGCAGCGACGTGTTAGCGGCCGCGCAGGCAGTAATCGCCTGGCGCAAGAAAGGCGGGCAGGGGTTGCATTGAACTGTTCGGAACGCACGCGGCCATTTTTTTTAAGCATAGCCGTTGGTATTTAGTGCGCTCTGCACTCATTTTGCTATGCTGTAAGGTGTCGTTGTCAGCAAGAAGTTGATAAATCGGCAAGTTGCTGCGGATACAGGTTCAGTACTGCGGTCAACGCTTAACATCGCAAAAGCCCAGCGTATACGATGTTAGGCAGGCGAAAAATGGATGCTCTCGCTCAAAAAAAGAAGCATTGGATAGATTTGGTCACTAATGGCCATTTCAGCATTGGATCAAGAAGGAGTCTTGCATGAAAAAATCAACGACTGGCCTACTAATCGGTTCTGCATTGGTAGTTGGCCTTTCAGGCTGTGCCAGCTCTGCCTCCCAATCTTCTGGGCAAAGCCAAGCGAGCGCTAGTGGGGATCGTAGCTGGTACCAGCACCCCTTCGTGTGTGGCCTGGCAGGTAGTGTGATCGGCGGAAGCGTCGGTTACGCAACCAGCAGCAGCTCCGACGAGGATACAGGTGCCGCTGTTGGTGCAACCGCCGGTGCCACCATTGGTGCTATGCTGTGCGCTGATAATCGCCCTGAGCCCGAAGAGCCGCAATGCCCCAGCTTTGGCGGCGACATCCCGGCAGGCGCTGCGGTCGATGCTGAAGGTTGCCCGTTGGATTCAGATAACGACGGCGTGCCTGACTTCCGTGACCAGTGCCCCGGTACACCTGCTGGTGTAGCCGTTGACGCAGATGGCTGCCCACTAGATTCAGACAACGATGGCGTTCCGAACTACCGCGATCAGTGTCCGAACACGCCTGCTGGCGTAGAAGTCAATTCACTTGGCTGCCCGGATAGCGTCGTGCTTCGTGAAGTAAACTTCGAGTTCGACTCAGCGCAACTGACCTCTGAAGCTCGCAATGTGCTCAACGGCGTTGCAGAACGCCTGGTGAATAATCCCGACGTGCGTGTACGCATTGAAGGTCACACCGATTCAGTGGGTTCTAACCAGTACAACATGGATCTTTCCCAGGCGCGTGCTGAATCCGTGACGGAATACCTTGCCTCGCGCGGTGTCGATTCTGATCGCATGATGGCGCAAGGCTTTGGCGAAGAGCAGCCCATCGCCACCAACGAAACAGCAGAAGGCCGTGCGGAAAACCGTCGCGTAGAGCTGGATGAGTGGAACTAAGGCAAGCAATTAACGCGCTTATCTTACGGTTTTAAAACGCGTTAACCATGATGAAACGGAGGGCTTGTGCCCTCCGTTTTTTATTTATACGCAAGCAGTCATCTGTTAGCCTTGCAGCCCGTTACTGTTTTTCACCCATTTCTATCTCATTGATAGCGATATGTGATCCTTGGTATGGATCACCACTGCGCTCAAGGACAATTTGCATGCCCATTGTGACACTGCCGGATGGCAGCCAGAGAACGTTCGAATCGCCGCTTTCCATCATGCAGCTGGCAGAGTCCATTGGCCCTGGTTTGGCCAAGGCCTGCGTGGCAGGAAAGATTGACGATGTGCTGGTGGATGCCGCCGATCTCATCGAGCAAGACGCCGACGTTGCCATCCTGACGGCTCGGGATCAGGAAGGTCTGGAGATCATCAGGCATTCCTGTGCCCACCTGATCGGCCACGCCGTCAAGCAGCTGTACCCCAATGCCAAGATGGCGATTGGGCCGGTGATTGAAGATGGCTTCTATTACGATATTGAATTTGGCGACTCGGTATCTTCCGATGATCTGGAGGCGATCGAAGCACGCATGAAGGCGCTTATTGATCACGAATATGACGTCGTCCGCGAATATGTCGACCGTGATCAAGCGATGCTAACCTTTCTTCATCGCGACGAACCCTACAAGCAAGAGATCGTTCGGGATATTCCGGAAGGGGCCACTATCCGGTTGTATCACCACGAAGAATACACGGACATGTGTCGTGGCCCGCATGTGCCCAATACCCGCCATCTCAAGGCATTCAAACTGACCAAGCTGGCTGGTGCCTACTGGCGCGGTGACGCCGCCAACCCGATGTTGACGCGCATCTATGGTACGGCGTGGGGTGACAAGAAGCAGCTCAAGGCGTATCTGAAACGTCTCGAAGAGGCTGAAAAGCGCGACCATCGCAAGCTGGCACGCAAGATGGATCTGTTTCATCTTCAGGAAGAAGCCCCGGGGATGGTGTTCTGGCACCCCAATGGTTGGACGATGTACCAGGCGCTGGAAGATTACATGCGCCAGATTCAGCGCGAGCATGGGTACCAGGAAATCAAGACGCCCCAGGTCGTGGATCTTTCGCTATGGAAAAAGTCGGGTCATTGGGGGCACTACAATGAACTGATGTTTACCACGGAGTCAGAAAAACGCGAATATGCCGTCAAGCCGATGAACTGCCCGTGCCATGTGCAGGTGTTTAATCAGGGACTCAAGAGCTACCGTGATTTACCGCTGCGTCTGGCAGAGTTCGGCAGCTGTCACCGCAACGAGCCGTCCGGTTCGCTGCATGGCCTGATGCGCGTACGAGGCTTTACCCAGGACGACGCGCACATCTTTTGTACCGAAAGCCAGATTCAGGCGGAAGCAGAAGCTTTTATTGCGCTGACGCTGCAGGTATACAAGACGCTCGGTTTTGACGATGTGGAACTCAAGCTGTCAACGCGTCCTGAAGACTTTCTGGGTGAGGCAGCGATGTGGGATCAGGCCGAACAGGGGCTGGAGGCGGCGCTCAATGCCACGGGGCTTGAATGGGATCTGCAGCCGGGTGAGGGCGCCTTTTATGGCCCGAAAATCGAATTTGCCCTGCGTGATTGCCTGAATCGCGTGTGGCAATGTGGTACGCTACAACTCGATTTCAATTTGCCAGGGCGACTCGGCGCGCAATACGTTGCCGAAGACGGGGCCCGCAAGACCCCGGTCATGCTGCATCGTGCGATTCTTGGTTCCTTCGAGCGTTTCTTGGGGATCCTGATTGAGCATTATGCGGGGGCAATGCCATTATGGCTCGCGCCGCAACAGGTCGTTATCATGACGATCACCGATTCGCAGCGTGATTATGCGCTTGCTTTAGAGCAGCGTTTGCAAAAAAATGGCATGCGAGCAAAAGCGGACTTGAGGAACGAGAAAATCGGCTTTAAAATCCGCGAACATACGTTACAGAAAGTTCCCTATCTCCTGGTGGTAGGAGATAAGGAAGTCGACGCTGACTCAGTGGCCGTGCGAACTCGCAGCGGCGAAGATCTCGGCACCATGACGGTCGATGCATTCATCGAACGTTTTGGCGCAGAGCGAGCAGCCCTGGCGACATCGTCAATTGCCTAAGGAGACGGACCGATCAAGCGAAGCAATCAGCGAGGGCGTCCAGCAGATAAGCGCCCACCAATGAACGAGCGAATTACCGAAGAAGAAGTACGTCTTATCGACAGCGAAGGTGAGCAGTTGGGCGTTGTGCCCACCACCGAAGCGTTGGAGCGTGCTCAAACCGCCGGTTTGGATCTCGTACAAATCTCGAATGCCGATCCCATCGTCTGCAAGATCATGGATTACGGCAAATTCGTTTTTGAGCAGAAGAAGCAAAAAGCGGCTCAAAAGAAAAAGCAGAAGCAAATCCAGGTCAAGGAAGTCAAATTCCGGCCTGGCACCGACGAAGGCGACTATCAGGTCAAGCTTAAAAACCTGACGCGCTTTTTGGAAGGTGGTGACAAGGGTAAGGTCACATTGCGCTTCCGTGGTCGTGAAATGGCGCACCAAGATATCGGCCGAAAGCTGATGGAACGGATCGCGGCAGACCTGGAAGAGATCGGAACGGTGGAAGCATTTCCAAAAATGGAAGGCCGCCAGATGATCATGATCCTTGCCCCGAAAAAGAAGTGATCCAACGGCGAAGTTAACGGGCTGCCTTCTACAGGTAGCAGGCCCTGGATTTTCTAAAAAACATCGAGCGGAGTTATCCTCATGCCGAAAATCAAAAGCAACAGTGGTGCTGCAAAGCGCTTCAAAAAGACCGCCAATGGCTTCAAGCACAAGCAGTCTTTTCGTAGCCACATCCTGACCAAGAAGTCGACCAAGCGTAAGCGTCAGCTGCGCGGCATGAAGCAGATTCACGCGTCAGACAAGGCGCTGATTCAGCGCATGCTGCCGAATCTGTAACGTCGAATTTTCTTATTCTGAGTGCTTTTTGCCTCAGGCCTAATGTCAGGAGTGTGTTATGACTCGAGTCAAGCGTGGCGTAGTTGCCCGTCGTCGCCATAAAAAAGTATTGAAGCAGGCCAAAGGTTATTACGGTGCGCGTTCGCGTGTTTTCCGTGTCGCCAAACAGGCGGTAATCAAAGCCGGCCAGTACGCCTATCGCGACCGTCGTAATCGTAAGCGTCAGTTCCGCGCGCTGTGGATCCAGCGTATCAATGCGGGTGCTCGCATCAACGGCATGTCTTACAGCCGCTTTGTTGGCGGCCTCAAGAAAGCCGGTATCGAAATCGACCGCAAGGTATTGGCGGATCTGGCTGTCCATGAGAAAGCGGCCTTTGCGGCTATCGTGGAAAAAGCCAAGGCTGCCCAATAAGCTTCACCCGGCGCTGATGGCGCCCGTGGATGCCAAGGTCATTTAGTGTGACCCATACAGGGGAAGAGCAGCCGCTCTTCCCCTGTTTTTATGTCACGCTCTTCAGTCAAATGTGACCCATCGCCAGGATGGGAACCGCTTAATTCGGAGTAAACAGGATGGACCACCTTCCGGCGCTGGTATCTGAAGCGCGCGATGCCATTCAAGCCGCGCAGAACGTCGCTGAACTGGATGAAGTGCGCGTACGCTATCTGGGTAAAAAAGGCGAAATGACGGCGTTGCTGAAAGGCCTGGGGAAGCTGTCAGCCGAAGAGCGTCCTGCTGCGGGTGAGCGGATTAACCACGCCAAGCAAACGCTGGCGCAGGAAATCGACGTCAAGCGTCAGGCGCTCGAGCGCGAAGCACTCGACGCACGTCTGGCGGCGGAGCGTATCGATGTCACGCTTCCCGGCCGCACCCAGTCGCCAGGTGGCTTGCACCCAGTGACGCGCACGCTTGAGCGAATTGAAGGGCTGTTTACACGAATTGGCTTTGACGTCGCGGTGGGGCCCGAAATCGAAGACGACTATCATAACTTCGAGGCGCTCAACATTCCCGCGCATCATCCCGCACGGGGAATGGCCGATACGTTTTACTTTGATGCCACGCGTCTGCTGCGCACGCACACCTCGCCTGTTCAGGTGCGCACCATGAAAACGACTGAGCCGCCCATTCGTATTGTCTGCCCGGGGCGTGTCTATCGTAGCGACTCGGATCTGACCCATACGCCCATGTTTCATCAGGTCGAGGGACTGCTGGTTGACGAGGACATCAGCTTTGCGGATCTGAAAGGCACCATCGAAGATTTCCTGCAGGCGTTTTTTGAGCGCGATGACCTGTCGGTTCGCTTCCGCCCGTCGTATTTTCCGTTTACAGAGCCCTCGGCGGAAGTGGATATCCAGTGCGTCATGTGCAGCGGCGATGGCTGCCGGGTGTGTTCGCACAGTGGTTGGCTGGAAGTCATGGGTTGCGGCATGGTGCATCCCGAAGTCTTTCGGCATTCGGGTATCGATGCCGAGCGTTTTACGGGTTTTGCGTTCGGTATGGGGGCTGAGCGCCTGGCAATGCTCCGATATGGCGTTAACGATCTGCGTCTGTTCTTTGAGAACGATCTGCGCTTCTTGCGCCAGTTTGCTTAACACCACGGCCCAACACAGGAACGAGCATGAAATTTTCAGAACAGTGGCTGCGTGAATGGGTTTCACCGCAGCTGGATACCCAAGCGGTAGCCGATCAGATCACCATGGCGGGCCTGGAAGTCGACGCTGTCGAGCCAGTGTCGGCTTCGTTCAGTGCCGTGGTAGTGGCCGAGGTGCTGACCAAGGATAAGCACCCAGACGCCGATAAGTTAAACGTGTGTACGGTGGATGACGGCAGTGGCGCACCGGTTCAGGTCGTGTGTGGTGCACCCAATGTTGGCGTGGGTCAGAAAGTGCCTTTTGCCCAAGTAGGCGGTCTCTTGCCCGGCGATTTCAAGATCAAGAAAGCCAAGCTGCGTGGCGTCGAGTCCCGGGGCATGATCTGCTCCGCCTCGGAGCTTGGCCTTGAGGAAGAAACGTCAGCTGGTATCCTCGAGCTGCCTGGTGACGCGCCCGTCGGGATAGACTTTCGTGCCTTCATGAACCTTAACGACATGACCGTTGAGGTCGATCTCACGCCTAACCGTGGCGACTGCCTCAGTATCAAAGGAATGGCGCGGGAAGTGGGGGTGCTCAATCGCATGGCAGTGACGGGCCCGGAAATAACACCGGTACCTGCTACGACTGACGAGACGTTTGCCGTCGATATCGAGGCGACGGAGCAGTGCCCCCGGTATCTGGGTCGTGTGATCAGCAACGTCGATGTCACTGCGGAAACGCCGCTCTGGATGGTGGAGCGCTTGCGGCGCAGCGGCGTGCGCTCGATCGATCCGGTCGTTGATGTCACCAACTACGTGATGCTGGAGCTTGGTCAGCCGATGCATGCCTTTGATCGGGATAACCTGACGGGGAGCATGGTGATCCGCATGGCGCGCCCGGAAGAGACGCTTACGCTGCTCGATGGCCAGCAGGTTGCCCTGCGCCCTGAAACGCTGGTGATTGCCGACCAGGCTGGCCCGCTTGCCATGGCCGGCATTATGGGGGGCGAGTTATCCGGAGTGAGCGAGACCACCCGGACGATCTTTCTCGAGTCAGCCTTTTTCAGCCCGCTGGCGATTGCCGGCCAGGCACGCTCCTATGGACTGCATACCGATGCGTCACACCGCTTTGAGCGCGGTGTCGACCCGCTGCTGACGCCGCAGGCGGTTGAGCGTGCCACCCAGCTGCTGCTCGATATTTGCGGCGGTCAGGCAGGGCCCGTTGTGGAAGCGAAGAGTGATGCGGCCATGCCCGCACCGCGTCGAGTCGTCCTGCGGGAAGCGCGGCTTGAAAAGGCGCTTTCAAAGCGCCTGGGCAAGGACGATGTGACCGATATCCTCGAGCGTCTGGGCTTTGGCGTGGTGGTCGGTGATGGCGACTGGCAGGTTGACGTGCCCAGCTGGCGATTCGATGTTGCTATCGAGGAAGACCTTGTTGAAGAGGTTGCGCGCATCCATGGCTACAACAACCTGCCGGTGCGTCGGCCGGCCGCGCGTCTGTCGCTGCGTGCCGAGGACGAAGCCGTACTTTCGCTGAAGCAGCTGCGCCGCCAGATGGTGGCGCGAGGGTTCCAGGAAGCGATTACCTATAGCTTTGTTGCCCCTGAGCTGCAGTCTGCGCTCTTGCCTGACGCGGTTTCTCCCGTGCTTGCCAACCCCATTTCCGCAGATCTGTCAGTGATGCGCGCCAGCCTGCTGCCGGGGTTGGTGCGAGCGATGGAGCATAACCTGAATCGTCAGCAAAACCGCGTACGACTGTTCGAGACCGGGCTGGTCTTCAACGGCGAGCTGGATGCCTTATCCCAGGTGCCGATGATGGGGGCGCTTGTCTGCGGCGCACGCGACCCGGAAGGGTGGAGCGCGGGCAAGGCAGGCGTTGATTTTTATGACCTCAAAGGTGACCTGGAAAGCTTGCTGGCGCTGGGTGGTAATCGGGATGCCTGGCGCTTTGAACCCGCTGAGCATCCTGCCCTGCATCCCGGTCAGAGCGCCCAGGTATTGTTTGAAGGCCAGCCAGCGGGCTGGGTGGGTACCTTGCACCCTCAGGTCAGAGCGACGCTAGGCCTGAAAGTCGATGCCATCGTCTTTGAGGTGCGCCTCGATCATTTGAGCCAGGGGAGCGTGCCCGCATTCGAGCCGTTATCGCGCTTTCCAGAAGTGCGCCGCGACCTTGCCTTCACGCTGGCCGATGAGCGTCCTGTTCAGGCGTTGCTGGACAGTGCCCGCGTGGAAGCAGGTGAATACCTGAAAGACATAACGCTATTTGATGTCTATGCTGGTAAAGGCGTTGCCGAGGGCCATAAGAGTATTGCGCTGGGGTTGACCTGGCAGCACCCATCGCGCACGCTTAATGATGAAGAAATCAATCAGTTGGTCGAGTCGATAGTGGCGCAGGTACACGCCGAGTTAGGTGCCGAGCTGCGCGGCTAACAGAGCCAGGGTGCGAGCTGTTCGCATGCTTGACGGCGTTTGCTACATGGAGGAGTCCTATGGGTGCGTTGACCAAGGCAGAGTTGGCGGAGCATTTACACACCGAGCTATCGTTTTCCAAGCGTGAAGCGAAGGCCATGGTCGAAGCGTTCTTCGAGGAGATACGGGCCTGCCTACGTGAAAACGAGCAGGTCAAGCTGTCGGGGTTTGGAAACTTCGATTTGCGCGACAAGCGTGAGCGACCCGGGCGTAATCCCAAGACAGGCGAGGAGATTCCTATTTCGGCGCGCCGCGTGGTGACGTTTCGCCCCGGTCAGAAGCTCAAGCAGCAGGTTGAGCATCATCGAGGGCCGGCTGCTTAGCTAGCGCCTTTAGCCGTGCCTTCAAACCATCAGGCTGACGTACCCCCGTGGACATTTGATCAATGTTCACGGGGTTTTGTTTGCGCCCTTTGTAGAAGCTGCCCAAGGGTGTGTTGGCGGATGGGGCGTGTTAATATTTGAGTAAATTCATCAAGTATTCGTCGGCATGCTGTCGGCAGTCCATCAGTCAACATTGAGGAGCCATAATGCCTCGGCTAAGTATCGTAGTGGGTACCATGTACGGCGGTGCGTTGGATGTCGCAGAGCAGGTCAAACCCCTGTTTGAAGAGGCGGGTTACACCGTCGATGTGCTCGAACAGCCGGTGCTTGCAGACATCACCGATGCAGCGCCTGATCTTGCATTATTCTGCGTGTCCACGACGGGGAGCGGTGATTTTCCGGGCAGCTTTGTGCCTTTCGTGCGCGAATTGCAGGCCAAGAGCCCCTCGCTTGATTCGTTGACCTACGGCCTGATCGCACTGGGCGACAGCTCATACGGAGATACCTTCTGCGGCGCGGGACGCCGTCTGGACGAACTGCTGGCCGACCACGGTGCGGTTCGTCTCGGCGAGCGCCTGGAAATCGATGCCATGGAAACGTTCATGGCGGATGATGCGGCCTTGCCCTGGGTCGAGTCCTGGCTCGAATCCGAACAGCTGGCGGTAGGCAGCTAGTGGCGTCCGGTGTGCCTACCTCCGCACAGCGAGTGAGCAGTGCTTTCGGCCTTTGCATCGTGATGCTGGCGACACTGCCGCGCTATATGGCGGGGGGCAACGAGACGCGACTCTCCCTTATCATCATAGCCCTTGTCATTGTGCTGGTGGCCGTTGTCGTCCAGTGGCGAATGTTGTCCGCCGCGGAACGTCACCGGCTTCCGGGCATGTTCAAGCGGCTCGCCGCCATGATGGGGCTTGGCGTCCTGGTGATGGGGGGGTGGCACGCACTTTTCACCGACTGGATCAGCTGGCAGGTGTTCATTTCCCATGCCGCAACCTTTGGGCTTGTCGCCCACGTCATCAGTCTGTGGTGGGCGACAGGCAAGGGAAGCGCTACGTCGCGATAAGCGCCTGGAAATCGGCAGGCGTCAACGGCCGACTCAGGTAGAAACCCTGAATGGCGTCAATCGGATACTGGCTCAGCAGCGCTAATTGCTGCTCGGTTTCGACGCCTTCCGCGACGACACTCAAGCCGAGCTGTTCCGCCAGGCTACTGATGGCGGCGACGATGGGGCGGCTGTCGTGGGTCTTGTCGTCAAGCGCGGCAATGAAACTCTGGTCAATCTTGAGGCTGTTCGCGGCCATTTTGTGCAGATAGCTGAGCGACGAGTAGCCCGTGCCGAAATCATCCAGTGCAATCCGGCAGCCCAGGGCACTCAACTGGCTGAGTACGTCCATGCCTTGCTCGCGTCGCTCGAACAGCATGCTTTCGGTAAGCTCAAAGGTGATCAGCGTCGGGTCGATGTTGGCATCCTTGAGTTTCTTTTCGACCTTGGCAATGAAATCTGCCTGCCAGAATTGCGCCGCCGATAGGTTGATGGCGATAGGTGGCGGGGTGATCCCAGCCTTCCGCCAATGATTGATGTCGCTGAGCACTCGGTCGATGATGTGTTCGCCAAGCGGCAGAATGAGCCCAGAGCGTTCTGCCAGGGGGATGAAGGTGCCGGGTGACACCCAGCCGTGATCCGGATGATACCACCTGGCGAGGCTCTCCGCCGACGCAATGGCGCCCGTGTTGCGGTTGTAAATCGGCTGGTAGTGCATCTCAATGCCGTTATGCCCTTCCAAGGTATTGCGCAGAGCCGTTTCCAGCGACAGATGCTGCTGCGCCTGCCTGTCCATTTCCGCGCGGTATAGTCGATAGGTGTTGCGTCCCTCCTGCTTGGCGCGATACATGGCGGCATCCGCGCTATGCATCAAGGCCGTCGGGGTTTCGCCGTCGTCGGGATAAACGCTGATGCCCAGGCTGCAGCCAACGCGGAACTCATGACCGTCGATAGCATAGGGGGCGCTGATGGTTGAAATAATGCGCTGCGCTACGCCCGTGGCATCGCCGAAGTCGCGAATGCTCGACAGCAGGATAATGAACTCGTCGCCGCCCAGGCGGGCCAGGGTGTCGTCTTCACGCAGCTGGCCGCGCATGCGGTCGGCGGCATGCATCAGTAGCTCGTCGCCCACGGCATGCCCAAGAGTATCGTTGACCTGCTTGAAGTGGTCGAGGTCGATGAAGATCAGGGCAAGGGGTTCGTGGGCGCGATGGGCGTGGTGCATGGCGAGCTTGAGCCGGTCTTCCAGCAGCCGTCGGTTGGGCAGCCGCGTCAGCGGGTCGTAATAGGCGAGGTGGCGAATCTGTTCTTCGTTTTCGCGCATGTGCGTGATGTCGGTAAACAGGCCCGCGTAATGCTGAGTGATGCCATCCTGGTCGGTGATGGCGGTAATCGTCAGCAGCTCCAGGTAAAGCTCGCCGGATTTGCGGCGATTCCAGACCTCGCCGCGCCAATAGCCGTTTTCCTGCAGGCATGCCCACATCTGCTGATAAAAGCGTTCATCCTGGCGGCCGGAGGCCAGGACGCTCGGCGTTTTCCCGGTGACTTCTTCCAGCGTATACCCTGTCATGTGAGTAAAGGCGGGGTTGACGAACTCGATGCGCGTCTGGGCATCGGTGATGATGATGCCCTCCAGTGAAGATTCGATGACGCGTTCGGCAAGCTCAAGATTCTGGCGTGACTTGGCCAGGGCGCTATCGCGCTGTTCCAGAGCGTCGCGCAATTCGTCGAGGTAATGGTGGTCGGCGGTCATCAGAATATCTCTGAAGCCTATCAACCCCGACACCTGGTGGCGCCCGTCCAGCACGGCCAGGTGGCGTATACCGTGGTGGATGAGCAATTCCCGTGCCTGGATCAGCGGGGCGTTCTCGGCGATGGTGTGGAGTGGTCGACTGGCCAATTGGCCGATGGACGTGGTGCCGGGGTGGAGTGCCACAAAGCCGATGAAGTCGCGCTCGGTGACGATCCCGAGGCCGTCACTGGTATTAACTATCGCGGCATCATGCTGGTTTAGACGCATCTTTTCCGACACATCGTTCAACAGCAGTTCGCCGTCAAGCACGAGTGGGTGGGACTGCATGGCCGTATGCACTTCGCGCAGGCGAAGGTAAGGTTCCAGCCCCTGGTGGAGCGCAATGTCTGTCTGCGACACGATGCCCACTGGCAAGTCATCGGCATCGGTGACCAGTAGATGACGGTGGCCCCGTGAGCTCAGCAGCCGCGCGGCTTCATCAACCCGCATGTGCATGGGCGCTGTTGCCACGGGGCTGCTCATGTGCCGTTCGATGGGTTCCTGACGTGTCTGCTGGTTAAAGAAATCGATGCCCAGGGCGTCGTGTTCCGTCCAGATGCCGAGTGCCTGCTGATTTTCGATGACCAGGATGCAGCTGCACTGGCGCTCGGTCATGCGCTGGGCGGCTTCCCGGAGAGGGGTCGCGGGAGCGCAGTGAAGCAGCCCAGTTTGCATCACGTGGGAAAGCGGTAGATCATGTACGTTCATTATCGAAAAACTCGTGTGCTTGACCTTCAAATGAGCGTCAGGAAAAAGCGCACAGCATAACGTAAATGCGTCGTCATTTCGCATTACTGACGGTGGCCGGTATGATTTTGCCCGCTTTCAGCCCCGCGATTCCCTTGTAATTCACATTGATGCCCCCATCTTGCGAGCATGGCGCTTGCCAGCGTGCGCCAGGGTTCTTAAAATCAGCCCTTGGATTTATTTACAGCAATCAACACAACGCCCAGCCGTTAGAGGACAATTCATGCAAGTTTCCGTCGAGACGACCTCCCAGATTGAGCGCCGCATCACGATTCAAGTGCCTGCCGGCGAAATCGATGAGGCTGTCAATACTCGCTTAAAAGAAACGGCGAAAAATGTTCGCTTGAATGGTTTCCGCCAAGGGCGAGTGCCGATGGCCGTGGTTCGTCAGCGTTACGGTCAAAGCGTGCGTGACGAAGTGGTTGGCGAAGTGATGCGCGAGAGTTATGTGCGCGCAATTACCGATGAAGGCTTCAACCCGGCGGGTTACCCGCAGATCGAGCCGCTCGTCAACGAAGCCGGTAAAGACTTCGAGTTTGTGGCGACCATGGAAGTTTACCCGGAAGTCGAGCTGGCCTCGATCGAAGGTACCGAGGTCGAGCGCCCTGTCGTCGAGGTGACCGATGCCGACGTTGATGAAATGATCGACACGCTGCGCAAGCAGAACGCGGCATGGGAAGAGGTCGATGCCGCAGCGGAAGACGGTGATCAAGTGACGATCGATTTTCAGGGCTACCTTGGCGATGAGCCTTTCGAAGGCGGCAGCGCCGAGGGCCACGAACTGGTGATTGGGTCGAACAGCTTCATTCCCGGCTTTGAAGAGCAGCTCATCGGCGCCAAGGCCGGTGACGACAAGACCATCACGGTGACGTTCCCTGAGGACTATCAGGCCGAGCATCTGGCGGGTAAAGAAGCCACCTTCAAGGTCAAGGTGCACAAGGTCAGCCGTCAGACGCTGCCGGAAGTCGACGCTGAATTCATCGAGCGTTTTGGCGTTGAAGGCGGTGATGAAGCCCAGTTCCGTGCCGAAATCAAGAAGAACATGACCCGTGAAGCGGCCCAGGCGGTCGACAACCGCGTCAAGCAGCAGGTGCTAGATGCGCTGAAGCATGCCAACGACATCCCCGTGCCCAGTGCCCTTGTCCAACAAGAGACCGATGGCATGAAGCGGCAGGCCGCTCAGCAGTTCGGGCTTGGCGAAGATTTTGATGTCAGCCAGCTGCCCAACGAGCTGTTTGAAGAGCAGGCCAAGGGCCGCGTTCAGGTCGGCCTGCTGCTGGCCGAAGTCATCAAGGCTAACGAGCTTGACGCTTCCGACGATGAAATCAAGGCGAAGGTCGAGGAGCTTGCCGAGCAGTATCAGGATCCTTCCGAAGTCGTTGACTACTACATGGGCAATGACCAGATGAAGACCCAGGTCAAATCGGCCATTCTCGAAGAAAAGGCGGTCGACACGCTGCTCGAGCAGACCACCGTCAACGATGTCGAGATGTCCTACCAGCAAGTGCTGGCGGCGGCTCAGCAACAGGCTGAAGCAGGTGAGGGCGCGGAGGAAGACGAAACAGCCAGCGCCTAACATCACGACGCAGGCGCACCTTCGGGTGCGCCATCCCTTATCGGACGCAAGGAATCACCGAAATGAGTGAGTTTGATATTCAAAACGCCGGCGGTTTAGTGCCCATGGTGGTGGAGCAAAGCGCCAAAGGGGAACGGTCTTACGACATCTATTCGCGGCTGCTCAAAGAACGCGTCATCTTTCTGGTAGGCCCCGTTGAAGATTACACGGCCAACCTGGTAGTGGCTCAGTTGCTGTTTCTCGAGTCAGAGAATCCCGACAAAGACATCCATCTGTATATCAATTCGCCGGGTGGTTCGGTGACGGCTGGCATGTCGATCTATGACACCATGCAGTTCGTCAAACCCGATGTCTCTACCGTGTGTATCGGGCAAGCCGCCAGCATGGGCGCGCTGTTGCTGACCGCAGGTGCCGAGGGCAAGCGCTATTGCCTGCCTAACTCGCGCGTCATGATTCATCAGCCGCTGGGTGGCTACCAGGGGCAGGCATCGGATATTGAAATCCACACCCGGGAAATACTGGGTATCCGTGAAAAGCTGAATCACATTCTTGCCCATCACACGGGCCAGGATTTCGAGGACGTTGCGCGGGATACCGATCGCGACAACTTCATGAGCGCCAACCAGGCTCAGGAGTACGGCTTGATTGATGCAGTGCTGGATAAGCGGCCGACATCCTGATAGCGTGACGGGATACTGCATTTCCAGCAAGCTTACAAGGCGGTGTTCACCGCCGCAGTGAAAGAGGTACGCGAATGGCCGACGGCAAAGGCAAAGACGAGGGTGGCAAGCTGCTTTACTGCTCGTTTTGCGGAAAGAATCAAAACGAGGTAAGAAAGCTGATTGCCGGCCCGTCCGTCTATATCTGCGATGAGTGTGTCGATCTATGTAACGACATCATTCGCGAGGAAGTTCTCGAAGCCGATGCCGAGAGCGATGAAGAGCGGCTACCGACGCCTCGCGAAATTCGTTACACGCTTGACGACTACGTCATCGGACAAGACCGTGCCAAGATGGTCTTGTCTGTCGCTGTGTATAACCATTACAAGCGACTTAAATCCCAAGTGCGTGAAACTGACGTCGAGCTGAGCAAGTCCAACATCCTGCTGATTGGCCCGACCGGTAGCGGTAAAACGCTGCTTGCCGAAACCATGGCGCGGCTGTTGAATGTGCCGTTCACCATTGCTGATGCGACCACGCTGACGGAAGCAGGCTATGTGGGTGAAGATGTTGAAAACATCATCCAGAAGCTGCTGCAGAAGTGCGACTACGACGTCGAAAAGGCGGAGCGCGGCATTGTCTACATCGACGAAATCGACAAGATTTCGCGCAAATCCGACAATCCGTCCATTACCCGGGATGTCTCCGGTGAAGGCGTGCAGCAGGCGTTGCTCAAGCTGATCGAGGGCACCACCGCCTCTGTACCCCCCCAGGGTGGTCGTAAGCATCCTCAGCAGGAGTTCGTGCAGGTCAACACGGCCAATATGCTGTTCATCGTGGGCGGTGCTTTTGCCGGCCTCGACAAGGTGATAAGGGATCGTTGCGAAAAGGGCGGTATCGGTTTCAACGCCAACGTGAAGAGCAAGGAATCTTCGCGCGGTGTGGGTGAGCTGCTGGCCGACGTCGAGCCGGATGATCTGGTCAAGTTCGGCCTGATCCCCGAGTTCGTTGGGCGTCTACCAGTGATTGCAACCCTCACGGAGCTGACCGAAGAAGCGCTAATCGAGATTCTTACCGAACCCAAGAACTCGCTCGTCAAACAGTATGCCAAGCTGTTTGAAATGGAAAACGTGGCGCTTGAGTTCCGCGATGACGCGCTGCAGGCCGTGGCCCATAAAGCCATGGAGCGCAAGACCGGTGCGCGTGGCTTGAGGTCGATTCTGGAATCCGTACTGCTCGACACCATGTATGAAATTCCTTCTCTGGAAGGTGTCAGCAAGGTGGTGATCGAAGCCTCGGTGATCAACGGTGAAAGCGAACCGCTGCTGATTTACTCCCAGCAAGAAGAGGCGCGCGTTGACGGGACTGACGGCTAACATTGTCGCCTGAGATGGCAAGCTTTCTATCGGTTTCTTGGTCAGCGCCAGTCAAGGGGTCGCTCATGCGACCCCTTGTCATTCGTAGCGCAGCGCACCCTTGTGCCCTGACCGCGCCCTTAACGTAGTCAGTTCTCTTCCCAGAACTCATCTGATATATCGAGGAACGTCTGCGATGCAGCAGAGCGCCGAACAGACACAGTGTCTCCCCCTTTTACCATTGCGCGATGTGGTGGTTTATCCGCAGATGGTCATTCCCCTTTTTGTGGGGCGTGAAAAGTCGATCCAGGCCCTCGAAGCGGCTATGGAGACTGATAAGCGCGTCTTGCTGGTAGCCCAGCGTGAGGCCTCCCAAGACGAGCCTGACAACGCCGATCTGTATGCCATGGGGACGGTGGCCGACATCATGCAGCTGTTGAAGCTGCCCGATGGAACGGTCAAGGTGCTCATCGAAGGCAACTATCGTGCGGACGTCACCCGCATCGAAGAGCATGCCGATGGCTATACCCAGGCCTACCTGACCGCCCGCGACAGCCAGCCTCTGACTGCCCGCGAGCAGGAAGCACTGGTGCGCGTGCTGCTCAACCAGTTCGAACAGTATGTCAAGCTGTCGAAAAAAGTACCCAATGAGGTGCTCAACTCGCTGTCGGGCATTGAAGACCCTAGCCGCCTGGTCGATACCATCTGCGCGCACTTGTCGCTCAAGATTGGCGACAAGCAGGAGCTGCTGGAGATGGATCGCGTACGCGACCGTATCGAGCATCTGATGGCGCTTATCGAGTCTGAGATCGACCTGTTGCAGGTCGAGAAACGGATTCGCTCACGCGTCAAGGAGCAGATGGAAAAGACCCAGCGTGAGTACTATCTCAACGAGCAGATGAAGGCCATCCAGAAAGAGATGGGCGAGCTCGATGACGTGCCCAATGAGGCGGAAAAATATGAGCAGGCGATTGCCTCCTCAGGCATGCCCAAGGAAGCCGCCGACAAAGCCACTCAAGAGCTCAACAAGCTCAAGATGATGGCAGCCAATTCCGCCGAAGCCAGCGTGGTGCGTTCCTATCTGGACTGGCTGATCGCTGTGCCCTGGAAAAAACGTACGCGGGTCAAGCACGATTTGCAGAAAGCCCAGCAAGTGCTCGACGAAGACCATTACGGGCTCAAAGAGGTCAAGGCGCGCATCCTGGAGTACCTGGCGGTTCAGAAGCGCGTACGCAAGATGAAAGGCCCGGTGCTGTGCCTGGTGGGCCCGCCCGGCGTTGGTAAAACCTCGCTGGGGCAATCCATCGCCCGAGCGACAAACCGCAAGTATGTGCGCCTTGCCCTGGGCGGCGTTCGCGATGAGTCGGAGATCCGCGGTCACCGCCGGACCTATATCGGCTCGCTGCCAGGCAAGCTGATGCAGCGCATGAGTCGGGCCGGGGTCAAGAACCCGTTGTTTCTGCTGGATGAAGTGGACAAGCTGGGCATGGATCACCGGGGTGACCCGTCGTCGGCGCTGCTTGAGGTGCTGGATCCCGAGCAGAACAACAGCTTCAGCGATCATTATCTTGAATTGGATTACGATCTGTCGGAAACGCTGTTTATCTGCACGGCAAACTCGATGAATATCCCGGGGCCGCTGCTGGATCGCATGGAGATCATTCGCCTGCCGGGCTACACCGAGGACGAAAAACTGGCGATTGCCAAGCGTTACCTGCTTCCCAAGCAGCTCAAGGCCAACGGCTTGAAAACCGACGAGCTGGCGCTCGAGGACGAGGCGTTGCTGGAGCTCATTCGCTACTACACCCGTGAGGCGGGCGTGCGCGAACTGGAACGTCAGATCGCCAAGGTCTGCCGCAAGGTACTGCGCGAGCGGATAGAGCCGTCGGCGGAAAGCGACGGCGAGCTGCCGCCGGGCGTGCTGGCTGCCACGCACATCGAACACTATGCCGGCGTGCGGCGCTATAGCTACGGGCTTGCCGAGGAAGATGATCAGGTCGGTCGGGTGACCGGGCTGGCGTGGACGTCAGTCGGTGGCGAACTGCTCAATATCGAGTCGGTGGTCACGCCGGGTAAGGGGCGTATCAACAAGACCGGTTCGCTGGGCGACGTCATGAAAGAGTCGGTCAGCGCCGCGCAAACGGTGGTGCGTGCCAGGGCAGAGGCGTACGGCATCGATGCTGAGCGTTTCGAGAAAGAAGACCTGCATATCCACGTGCCAGAAGGGGCGACCCCCAAGGACGGGCCCAGCGCCGGTGTCGCGATGGTCACGGCGATTGTCTCGGCCTATACCCAGCGGCCGGTAAAATGCGATGTGGCGATGACCGGCGAAGTGAACCTGCGCGGTGAGGTCATGCCGATCGGCGGCCTAAAGGAGAAATTGCTGGCGGCCCGCCGGGGTGGTATAAAGATAGTCCTGATTCCGGAAGAAAACCGTCGTGATCTCAAGGAAGTACCTGACAATATCAAGGATGCACTGGATATTCGTCCGGTGCGCTGGATTGACGATGTACTCGCCGTCGCGCTAGCGGATGAGCCCCTGGAGGGCGCGCCGCTACCCAAAACGGATAATACGTTCAGCAGTACCGCTGTCGCCAATACCCACTAGAGGGTCGGCTGTCCGCTAACGTTTATTTGTATTACTGCCCAATGCCGTCATGGCGGGCACATCCAGGCAGGGTTGCTTGACAGTCGTTTCAAGGCATTGCTATAAAACGCTGCTATGCCTTGATCGTCGATTACATCGGTGACCATGCCGTCAGAGCCATTTTTAGAAACAGTCAAGGGGTGAAGTGTGAATAAGTCTGAGCTGATTGAAGCCATTGCCGCGTCTGCCGATATTCCAAAAGCAGCGGCAACACGCGCATTGGATGCCATGGTGGAGTCTGTCACCGATAGCCTCAAGAAAGGCGACAGTGTTTCACTGGTGGGCTTTGGTACCTTCGCGATCAAAGAGCGTGCTGCACGTACCGGGCGCAACCCGCAAACGGGTGAACCGATCGAGATCAGCGCGGCAAAAGTGCCTAGCTTCAAGGCCGGCAAAGCATTGAAAGACGCCGTTAACTAATTTGTACGCGTTTGATGTCATCTATGGGCGCATCGCAACCGCGATGCGCCCATGTTATTTTCTAGCCCACTCATCAGGGGCGACCCGTTTAGCTGTGACTACCTGAGGCCAACATGCTGCAAAGTATTCGAGATGGATCCCGAAGCTGGGGAGCCAAGATTATTATTGGTGTCATGGTGGCCGCCATGGCGCTTTTTGGTGTGGAATCCTTGTTTGGCCTGTTCGGTGACGACCCGAATCAGGAAGCCAGCGTAAACGGCCAGCCGATCATGCGTCAGCAGATCGAGATGAACGTTCAGCGTGCCATGCGTTCGGGGCAGGTGCCGCCTGAGCAGGAGCGGCAGCTACGCAAAGACGTGCTGGATGACCTGATCACCCAAGCGCTGGTTACCCAGTACGCCGAAGGGGGCGGCCTGTACGTATCGGAAGATCAGGTCGATCAACTGATTGTCGGGATCCCCGAGTTTCAGGACGAGGACGGACGCTTCTCGCCCGATGTGTTCCGCAGCCGGTTATCCGGTGCCGGCTATACGCCGCTGTCATTCCGTGAAGAACTGGCAGTGGACGTCAAGCGTCAGCAGCTTCAGCAAGGACTTGCGTTCAGTGATTTCACGCTGGAAAGCGAGCGTCAGCGACTGGCCGAGCTTCAGCGCCAACAGCGCAGCTTTCGTTATGTAATGCTGGATACCGATGACCTCGAAGGGGATATCGAGATCAGCGAAGGCGAGCTCGAAGCCTACTACGAAGATAACGCCGATCGATTCGAGCGTCCTGAACAGGTACGTCTCGAGTACGTGCTGCTGGATCGTCGAGACATGGCCAGCGATGCTGATGTGGACGAAGAGGCGCTACGCGATGCCTGGCATGAGCGAAACGCCGATGCCGATCGCCGCGTTTCTCACATCATGATCACCTTTGGTGATGAGCGTGACCGGGAAGCCGCCCAGCAGCAAGCCGAAGAGGCGCTCCAGGCGCTGGAAGAAGGCGAGTCGTTCGCCGATACCGCCTTGCGCTATTCCGATGATACCGCAAGCGCCGAAGAAGGCGGCGATCTGGGCACGATCAGTCGCGGTTTCTTCGGTGAGGCCTTTGATGAAGCAGCCTTTTCGCTTGATGAAGGTCAAACGTCGTCAATCGTCGAGATGGACAACGCCCTGCATATCATTCAGGTGACCGATATCGATCGCCCGACCTTCGACGAGCAGCGCGACAGCCTCCGTGAACAGGTAGCGCTGGATGAAGTCAGCGACGTGTTCAACGACAAGGCCCAGCAGCTGATCGACGAGAGCTTTGCGGCGGATGATCTTGAAAGCGTGGCGAATGATCTGTCGCTGACCCTGCAGGAAAGCGATTGGCTGGCGCGGGATGCCGACGGCGATGGTGTCCTGTTCGAACCAGGCGTGATGGAGCAGGCCTTCAGCGACGACGTCCTGGAAGAAGGCTACAACAGTGACGTGATCGAACTCGATGAAGATCGCCGGCTGGTGGTACGCGTTGCCGAACATCGCGAGCAGACCCAGCTACCCCTCGACGCCGTTCGTGATGAGGTGGAGGCGGCCGTGCGTGACCAGCGTCAGCGCGAGCGACTGGAGGCGCAGGCACAGGAAATGATCGCCCGGCTGCAAGACGGCGAGTCCGTCGATGTGGAATGGCTGGAAGCCGACGAGGTACGTCGCCAGGATGACGTAACGGCGTCGCAGCTGATTGTCCAGGAAGCCTTCCGGATGCCGCACCCCGACGAGGGAGAGACCACCTATCAAACGGCCATGATGCCCAGTGGCGTTGCCCTGATTGCCCTCGATGAAGTGACAAGTGGTGATGTGGATGAAGAGCGCGAGCGTTTTGTGGCCCGAATGGCCGAGCAGCTTCGCGCCCAGGCCATCATCCAAGGGCTCATCGACGACCTGCGCAGCGATGCCGAGATAGAGCGTTAACCGTCAGGCGCTGTTGTCCACAAAAAAGCCGATCCTTGCGATCGGCTTTTTCATGCGTGATCATCAGGCTGACGGTGGGTCGCTGAGAGCGAATTGGCGCAGCCTTGGGGCCGTTTTGTGATCGGCCTTCTCGATCACGATATCCCAGCCGTGCTGGGCATCCCAGTCACCCAATACATAGCGTTTTGCCGGGACGTCTTCCACCGTCAGGTCGTGAACCTTGGGACGGTGCGTGTGCCCATGAATCATGGTGGTGACACCGTAGCTTTCCATCAGGCTGACCACCTCGTCATGGGTCACGTCCATGATGGCGTCTTCCTTCGTGGCGTTGGCATCCCCCGACTGCATACGCAGGCTTGAGGCTAGCTCCAGTCGCTGATCCAGGGGCAGGGCGAGTATCTGCGCCTGCCATTCCGGGTGGCGGGACTGCTGCCGGAAAGCCATGTAGGCGTTATCCCGGGTACACAGGCTGTCACCGTGGAGAATGACGGCAGGCATGCCCTGGAGCTCGACTTCTTCAATGTCGGCGAGCAGCGTCGCCTGGCAGGCTGCAATGAAGCGCTCGCCGATCAGGAAGTCGCGGTTGCCATGAAGCAGGTACACAGCGGTGCCATCGCTGCTCAATTGATGCAGGCGCGCAACGACCTCGCGTCCCACGGCGCCCAATGGGTGAGGCGAATCGAGGAGATCGTCGCCGATCCAGGCGTCGAACAGATCGCCCAGAATGTACAGGGCGTCGGCGCCGTTGGCGGTTTGCGCCAGATAATCATAGAACCCCTGATTAAGCTCAGGGGTATCATGACTCAGGTGCATATCCGCTACTAGTAGAGTACGCATAGCGCTCCCGAGGCTTATTCAGATTCCTTGATAAAGGCGCGCTCAATAATCACGTCCTCGGCGGGCACGTCGGCGTGCATGCCGCGGCGGGTGGTGCTGACGTTTTTAATGGCGTTGACAACGTCCATGCCGTCGACCACTTCGCCAAAGACAGCATAGCCCCAGCCCTGGAGGTTTTTACCGCTGTGATCCAGGAAGCTGTTATTGCCGACGTTGATGAAAAACTGGGCGGTGGCTGAATGCGGATCCTGGGTGCGGGCCATGGCCAGGGTGCCCAGGGTGTTTTTCAGGCCGTTATCCGCTTCGTTCTGGATCGGGTCGCGGGTAGGTTTTTGATTGAAATCCTGGTCAAAGCCGCCGCCCTGTACCATGAAGCCATCAATGACCCGATGAAACAGTGTGCCGTCGTAAAAGCCATCGCGAACGTATTGTTCAAAGTTGGCGGCCGTCTCGGGCGCTTTTTCGTGATTAAGCGCAATCGTGATGTCACCGTGGTTCGTCTGTAATACGATCATAGATAAATTCCTGTTCAATAAAGGCGTTCGCCTTGGCGCTGTGCATCGGCGTCACGTTATAATAACGGTTTTGCCCGGCACCGCGAAGCGCTATACCGTTAGCGTAGACAGACGATACCGGGCACGCCATCCACCACGAGGTTTTCAACACCACCATGACCAACGAGACCACCCCAGCGCCGAACTTCATTCGCAACCAAGTACGCGACGAGATCGAGGGCGGCCAGGTCACAAAAATCGTGACGCGCTTTCCCCCGGAGCCCAATGGTTTCCTGCATATCGGCCATGCCAAGTCGATCTGTCTCAACTTCGGGTTGGCGGAGCAGATGGGTGGTGAGTGTCACTTGCGCTTTGACGACACCAACCCGGCCAAGGAAGAACAGGCCTATATTGACGCGATCAAGGATGACGTCAGCTGGCTGGGGTTTGAATGGACGGGTCCTGTGCGGTTTGCCTCGGACTACTTTGATCAGCTCTACGCCTGGGCGCAGCACTTGATCCGTGAGGACAAGGCCTACGTCGATGACCTGACGCCCGACGAGATCCGGGAATACCGCGGCACGCTGACCGAGCCCGGCCAGCCGAGTCCCTATCGCGAGCGTAGCGCCGACGAAAACCTGGACCTCCTGGAACGTATGCGCAATGGGGAGTTTGCCGAGGGCGAGAAAGTGCTGCGCGCCAAGATCGACATGGCATCGCCGAACATCAATCTACGCGATCCGATACTCTACCGTATCCGCCACGCCAGCCATCATCAGACCGGCGATAAATGGAAAATCTATCCGTCCTACGATTTCACCCATGGCCAGTCTGACGCCCTCGAAGGCGTGACTCACTCCATTTGCACCCTGGAGTTTGAAGACCACCGTCCGCTTTACGAGTGGTTCCTGGATAATTTGCCGGTACCTGCCAAGCCCCGCCAGATCGAGTTTGCGCGGTTAAACCTCAACTACACGCTGACGTCCAAGCGCAAATTGAAGATGCTGGTCGACGAACAGATCGTGGACGGCTGGGACGACCCGCGCATGCCCACGATCTCGGGGATGCGTCGGCGGGGCTACACGCCCGCGTCGATCCGCAAGTTCTGCGACATGATCGGGGTGACCCGCGCCGACGGCGGCCTGGTCGATATTGCCATGTTGACCCACGCGATTCGCTCGGACCTGGAAGACAATGCCCCGCGGGCGATGTGCGTGCTCAAGCCGCTCAAAGTGGTGCTTACCAACGTGCCTGACGACCATGAAGAAGTATACGAGGTGGCCGGCCACCCTGCGCGTGACGATATGTCGGTGCGCAAGGTGCCCCTGACCCGAGAGGTGTATATCGATCAGGACGACTTCATGGAAGACGCGCCGAAAAAATTCTTCCGTCTTGCGCCGGGTAAAGAGGTGCGTCTGCGTAACAGCTACGTCATCCGGTGCGATGAGGTGATCAAGAACGAGGCAGGCGACGTCACGGAACTGCATTGCTCGGTGGATTTTGACACCCTGGGTAAAAACCCGGAAGGTCGCAAGGTGAAGGGGGTCATTCACTGGGTCAGTGCCGAGCACGGTATTCCGCTCGAAGTGCGGCTGTACGATAACCTGTTCATGGTCGAACAGCCGGATCGCGACAAGGACGTCGACTTCCTTGACCATTTGAATCCCGAGTCCCTGACCGTCTGTCAGGCAATTGGTGAACCCAGCCTGGCGGAGGCGGGCCCCGAAGCGCGCTATCAGTTCGAGCGGGTAGGCTATTTCTGTGCGGATCGTCACGTGTCGACGCCGGGTCGTCCGGTCTTCAACCGCACCGTCGGGCTCAAGGATAGCTGGGCGAAAATCAAACAGAAAGGTTAAGGAATTCGGCCAATGCAAATCTACAATACGCTGACGCGTCGCAAAGAGCCTTTCACCCCGCTGGAGGCGGGCAAGGTCAGCATGTATGTCTGCGGCATGACGGTGTATGACTACTGCCACCTGGGCCATGCACGGGTCATGGTGGCGTTTGACGTGATTACCCGTTACCTGCGCGAACGCGGCTACGACGTCAATTATGTGCGCAACATTACCGACATAGACGACAAGATTCTCAAGCGTGCCGACGAAAATGACGAGACGATCACCGCGTTGACCGAGCGCATGATCGCTGCCATGCACGAGGACGAAGCGCGGCTCAATGTGCTGCCGCCCAGCCACGAACCCCGAGCGACGGGACACGTGGGCGATATCATCGCGATGATTGAGACGCTGGTGGAAAAAGGCTATGCCTACCCGGCAGATAACGGCGATGTCTACTATCGCGTTCGCCGTTTTGCCGACTACGGCAAGCTCAATAATCGCCAGCTGGATGACATGCGCGCCGGCGCCCGCGTCGGCGTTGATGTGCACAAGGAAGACCCGCTCGATTTCGTGCTGTGGAAAGCCGCCAAGCCCGGCGAAGCAAGCTGGCCGTCACCCTGGGGCGACGGACGACCGGGCTGGCATATCGAATGCTCGGCGATGTCGACCTGCTGCCTTGGAGAGACCTTCGATATCCACGGCGGTGGGCCTGACTTGACCTTTCCTCACCACGAAAACGAGATTGCGCAGTCGGAAGCCGCCACCGGCAAGACCTATGTCAATACCTGGATGCACGCTGGGGCCGTGCGGGTGGATCAGGAAAAGATGTCCAAGTCCCTGGGCAACTTCTTCACCATACGAGAGGTGCTCGCCGAGCACGACCCGGAGGTTGTGCGCTATCTGCTGGTTGCCAGCCATTATCGCAGTGCCATCAACTACTCGCTGGATTCGCTGGTCGAGGCCAGGAAGTCACTGACGCGTTTTTACACCGCGCTGGATGGCGTCAACGGTGACGACAGCGCAATGGATACTAAGGCGTCGACTGCCCATCGCGAACGCTTCACCGCCGCGATGGACGACGACTTCAACACACCTGATGCGTTGGCCGCGCTGTTTGACCTGGCGCGTGATCTCAACCGTGCCAAACAGGAGGCGCCGGAAAAAGCAGCGCCGCTGGCCGGCGAGTTGAAGCATCTTGGCGGCGTGCTCGGCCTGCTGCAACAGGCCCCCGATGTCTTCCTGAAAGGCACTCAGCAGCATGCCCCGGCGATCAGCGAATCGGCCATCGAGGCCAAGATTGCCGAGCGTCAGGCCGCCAAGGCCAACAAGGATTTTGCCCAGGCCGATGCTATCCGCGATGAGCTGGCAGCACAGGGAATTATTCTGAAAGATTCCCGCGAAGGAACCACCTGGGTGATCGAGTCTGTCTAGGGATAGGCTATCAAGGGATGGCAAGGAATCTGACTTCAACGCACGACGGGCATATACTTTAATGAGTTTTTGCCAAAAGGATGATAACAATGCGCTTTGCCACGAAATCAACCATTGCCCTGGGCTGTCTTAACTTGCTGCCGTTTGCTTCGGTCAACGCCGACGATGCCGTGGTGGTGTCGTCCAAGATCGACACGGAAGGCTCGGTATTGGGTGAGCTGATCATGCAAACGCTGGAGCGCCATGATATTCCCACCGAAGACCGGCTGCAGCTAGGCGGCACCAGCGTGGTGCGTAGCGCGCTGGAAGCCGGAGAAATAGACCTTTATCCCGAATATACCGGTAACGGGGCCTTTTTCTTCGACATGGCCGACAGCGACGTGTGGAAGGATGCCGAACAAGCCTACGAGACCGTCCGCGAGCGCGATGCCGAGCAGGGCCTGGTCTGGTTGACCCCCGCCAGCGCCAACAACACCTGGGCGATGAGCGTGCGTCGCGATGTGGCCGACGCGCATGACCTTGAAACGCTTGACGACCTTGCCGCTTACCTTGAGGACGGCGGCGAGTTCAAGTTTGCCGCAAGCGCCGAGTTCGTCGAGTCCGCGCAGGCGTTGCCCGCCTTTCAGCAGGCCTACGGGTTCGAGCTGAGTGAAGATCAGTTGCTGGTTCTTTCCGGCGGCAATACCGCAGCGACGATGCGCGCGGCAGCGGAACAGACCAGCGGTGTCAATGCGGCGATGACTTACGGTACCGACGGCGGGCTGAATGCCCTGGGGCTGGTCGTGCTTGAGGACTCAAGGGGCGTTCAGCCTGTCTATCAACCGGCACCGGTGGTGCGTGAAAGCGTGCTGGCAACCTATCCGGATATCGACGGGCTTCTCGAGGAGGTCTTCAACACCCTGGATCTCGAGACGCTGCAAAAGCTCAATGCCGATGTGGCAGTGAACGGCATGTCACCCAATAAGGTCGCCGGCGATTACCTCGATAGCCTGGATAACGACTGAGCATGTCGTTATTGGATGCACTGCCTACCCCGCAGGTGTCTTGGCGGCAGTGGCGGCCGAATCGCGTCCTGTTTGTCCTTTTCAGTGCCATGCTGGCGGCTGTCTGGCTTCTGGATGTGGTCAGTGTCGCCCCCAACCGGATTGTCAGCGGGGAAGGGGTCGGGCTGATCGAGGCCATGGGTTGGATGGGGGCTTCGTTGGTAAGTGCGATGATACTCACCCTCCTGGCGTTGTCGCTTCAGCCCAGCCGACAAGGCTATCAGGTCGTTCTGGTCGGTGTATCGCTGCTGCTGCTGTTGCTGCCCGTTGGCCTAATGGTCGCCAGCCACAGGCTGATCAGCAGTGATACGCCCATGGCACGCCTCAATATGGGCATGGCCTATTGGCTGATGCTCTCGCTGCTGTTGCTTGGCTGGATCGAGCTGCGGCTACGCCTGGCGCTGTCACGGCGACGCTTACTACTGATGCTGGCGGGCGTGACGGTTGTCTGGGGGCTGTGCGTCATGCTGGGGCTCGAATCGCTTGCCCTGGGGCAAGAGTTTCGCGCCCGGGACGACGAGTTCTGGCGTGCCCTGCATCAGCATGTCACCCTTGTCAGTGCATCAGTGGCCATTAGTATCGTGCTGGGGCTCTCGCTGACCATGCTGATGCGACGCTATACAAGATGCCAGAAAATTGCCTTTGGCGTGCTCAACTTCCTGCAAACCATCCCCAGTATTGCCCTGTTTGGCCTGATGCTGGGCCCCTTGGCGTGGCTTGCCGCAAAGTGGCCGCTGCTGTCACAGTTAGGTGTCAGCGGGATTGGCTGGGCCCCGGCCTTGCTCGCGCTGGTCGCCTACAGCCTGCTGCCGATGGTGCGCAATACCTATATTGCACTCGAGCAGGTGAGCCCGGAAACCCTGGAAGCGGCGCGGGGCATGGGGATGCGCAACCGCCAGCGTTTCATCCAGGTTCGCTTGCCACTGGCGCTGCCGGTGCTGCTCGAAGGAATCCGCATCACCACCGTTCAGGCGATCGGCCTGACCGCTGTCGCCGCCTTGATCGGGGCGGGTGGTCTGGGAGCGTTTATCTTTCAGGGCCTGGGGCAGGCGGCCATGGACATGGTATTGCTGGGGGCGTTGCCGATTCTGATACTGGCGCTCATTGCCGACGCCGGTCTCGGTGCCCTGGCGGATATTCTGCGGCCTAACGATAGCGTGCAGTCTGGAGACTCCCCATGATCGAACTTGCCCACGTGACCAAACGGTTCGGTGACGTTGCGGCAGTGGATGACATTTCGCTGCATATTCCAAAAGGCAACTTTTGTGCGCTGGTGGGCACCTCGGGCTGTGGTAAATCGACGACGCTGCGCATGATCAATCGGCTTATCGAGCACAGCGACGGTGACATCATCCTCGACGGCCAGCCGGTGGCCGCCTACGACCCGGTCAAGCTGCGTCGGCGTATCGGCTACGTCATTCAACATACAGGGCTGTTTCCGCACTGGACCGTGGCGCGCAATATTGGCCTGGTGCCGCGCCTGCTTAAATGGTCGTCGGCGGATATTCAGGCCAAGGTCGAGGAGCTGATGACGCTGTTGGGACTTCCGGTGGGCGAGTTTGCTACCAAATACCCTCACCAGCTTTCGGGCGGCCAGGCGCAGCGCGTTGGCGTGGCCCGGGCGCTGGCCGCCGACCCGGATATTCTGTTGATGGACGAGCCTTTCGGCGCGTTGGACCCTATCACCCGGGAAAAGCTCCAGGATGAGCTTTCCAGGCTACAGGCCCGGCTGCATAAAACCGTGGTGTTCGTGACCCACGACATGGATGAAGCGCTGAGGCTGGCGGACCACCTCGTGGTGATGCGCGACGGACGCATCGTTCAGCAGGGCTCGCCCCTTTCGCTTCTGCAGCACCCCAACGATTCGTTCGTCGAGTCGTTGCTCGGTGGCCTCGAGCGTGGGCTCAAGCAGGCGGCACTGACGCGGATCAAAGACCATATGTCCCCCATGGGGCCAACGCTTCCTGCCCACTCGCGTATCCCGGCTGCTTTCTCGCTGCGACAGGCGCTTTCCATGATGCTCCGTGATCACACCGATCGTCTTACCGTGGTGGATCAGCACGATGTGCCCGTGGGCGAGCTGACGCTGCGCAAGATCGTCAAGGAAGCCCAGCCCGAACAAGGAAAAGTGCGTGAGTCCTAGCGCCGTGCGTCGCTCCCTTGCATCGCGGGGTGCCAGCCGCGCGATATGGCCAGCAACATGGTTTGTACTCTTGATGCTATGCGTATGGGGTTTCCCCTACGCCGACGGTTTGCTGCGGGTGCTCGAACCCGACGCCAACCAGGTGGTTTACCAGCGGGCGAGTCTGGCCTCGCTATTGCTAAAGCATCTCTTCGTGGTCAGCGTGGCCGCCGTGGTGACCATCGTGGGGGGCGTTCTCGCGGCTATTGCGGTGACCCGCGAATGGGGCCGCGACTTTTTACCCATGGTCGCGCAGGTGGCCTCGCTGGGGCAGACCTTTCCACCGGTGGCCGTGCTTGCGCTGGCGGTACCGGCGCTAGGCTTTGGCACCTTGCCGATCATTGTCGCGCTGGTGCTGTATGGCATGCTTCCCATCGTGCGTAACACCCTGGGCGGGCTGCAGGATGTCGATAAAGACATCAAAAGCGCGGCCACCGCCATGGGCATGACGCCCTGGCAAGTGCTCCGTCAGGTAGAGCTGCCGCTTGCAGCGCCGATAATTCTGGCGGGCATACGCACTTCCATCACCATCAATATTTCGACGGCCGCCATCGGCGCGACGGTGGGGGCGCGCAATCTGGGCGACCCCATCATCGCCGGCATCGTGAACGGCAATATGGCATATATCATCCAGGGGGCACTGACGATTGCGCTGCTGGCGCTGACCGTCGACAGTCTGTTCGAGCGGCTTCAGGAACGTCTGCGCTCGCGTCTGTTTACATCTTAAGTCGAATGCCTAATGTGTCCCGGCTGCGTTACTGTCGCAGGTGTTGCGTTGACCATTGCCAGATAAATCCACTGGCATAAAAGGTCATCACCGACAACACTGCCCTCAAAAGGGGTACGACAAGGACAATAATGATGACACAGCAATCGCACCAGCCTGTTTTTCTGACAGGTGATGAATTCTCGATCCCTACCTTTAGTTTGTTAAGCCCCGAGGGCGAGCTCTACAGCGAGGCGGATGCGCCGCACCTGGAACATGACCATGCCCGGCGTATCTACCACGCCATGCTGGCCACGCGTATCCTCGATGAACGCATGCTGGCGGCCCAGCGGCAGGGGCGGCTGAGTTTCTACATGCAGTGCACCGGTGAAGAAGCCGCCGTCGTGGGCGCGACTGCCGCACTCGACGATGCCGACATGATCATGGCCCAGTACCGTGAACAGGGCGCGTTGATGTACCGGGGGTTCTCCATCGACGAGTTCATGAATCAGCTGTTCGGCAACGAGCTGGATTACGGCAAGGGCCGGCAGATGCCGATTCATTATGGCTCGCGCAAGCTCCACTACATGACGATCTCATCGCCGCTCGCCACCCAGATTCCTCAGGCCACTGGCTATGCCTACGGCCAGAAAATGGCCGGAGACGGCCACTGCACGCTGACTTTCTTTGGCGAGGGCGCCGCGTCGGAAGGCGATTTTCACGCGGCGCTCAATATGGCCTCGGTGCATCAGGTGCCGGTGATTTTCTTCTGCCGCAACAACGGCTACGCGATTTCGACCCCGGCGGTTGAGCAATTTGCCGCCGACGGCATTGCGCCGCGGGCGTTTGGCTATCATATGCATGTCATTCGGGTCGACGGCAACGACGTGCTGGCGGTCTATGAAGCCACCCGTCAGGCACGCAAGTTAGCGGTAGAGCATAATCAACCGGTACTCATTGAAGCCATGACCTATCGGCTGGCTGCGCACTCTTCCTCCGATGACCCGTCAGGCTATCGTTCCAAAAATGAGGAAGAAGCCTGGCGCATCAAGGATCCGCTGTTGCGCATGCAGAAGTGGTTGCTGGCCAAAGGCTGGTGGAGCGAGGACGAGGAAACCCGCGAGCAGGAAAGCCTGCGTCGCGACGTGCTGGATACCATGAAGCGCGCTGAAAAACGCTCGCCACCGCCGCTCGATTCCTTGATCAGCGATGTCTATGCGGATGTCACGCCGGCACTGCAGCGTCAATTCGATCAGCTCAAGCAGCATATTCGCCGTTACCCGGAAGCCTATCCCCGAGGCGCCAAGTCGTTGGACCTTGGCGTAAGCACGGACAGCGACTCACAAAGGGAGGCGTAACATGGCTACAATGAATATGCTCCAGGCGATCAATAACGCCCTCGACATTGCCATGGCGGAAGACGAGAAAGTCATCTGCTTTGGGGAAGACGTGGGGATCTTTGGCGGTGTCTTTCGTGCCACGAGCCATCTCCAGGAAAAATACGGCAAAGCCCGCTGTTTCAATACGCCGCTGGTTGAGCAGGGCATCATTGGCTTTGCCAACGGCCTGGCGGCTCAAGGTTCGGTACCTGTCGCTGAAATTCAGTTCGCCGACTATATTTTTCCCGCCTTCGACCAGATCGTAAATGAGACCGCCAAATTCCGGTATCGCTCGGGCGATCTGTTCAACGTCGGCGGTCTGACCATCCGCACTCCCTATGGCGGCGGTATCTCCGGCGGGCTTTATCACTCGCAATCCCCCGAGGCGTATTTCACCCACACGCCGGGACTGAAAGTCGTCGTGCCGCGTAATCCCTATCAGGCCAAGGGCTTGTTGCTGGCGGCGATTCGCGATCCCGATCCGGTGCTGTTTCTCGAACCCAAGCGGCTTTACCGCGCGGCAGTGGGTGAGGTGCCGGAAGACGATTACCAGCTACCCATTGGCGACGCCGAGATCATCAAGGAAGGTAGCGACGTTACCCTGGTGGGTTGGGGCGCGCAGATGGAAGTGATCGGCAAGGCGGTGGAGCTGGCGGAAGAACAGGGCATCAACTGTGAGGTGATCGACCTGCGTTCGCTGCTGCCCTGGGACGCCGATACGGTGGCTGAATCGGTATTCAAGACCGGCCGCCTGGTGGTCAGCCATGAAGCACCGCTGACCGGTGGCTTTGCCGGTGAAATCGCCGCGACGATACAGGAACGTTGTTTTCTCTACCTGGAATCGCCCATTGCACGGGTGACCGGGCTGGATACGCCTTTCCCGCTGGTGCTGGAAAAAGAGTATCTGCCCGATCATCTCAAAATCTTTGAAGCGATTCGCGAAAGCGTCAATTTCTAGCGGCGTATAACGCCCAAGCACGCACGGGGAGAAGAACAATGAGCGATTTTATGCTGCCGGATATCGGCGAAGGCATTGTCGAGTGTGAAGTGGTCGAGTGGCGCGTCGTGGAAGGCGATCGCATCGAGGAAGATCAGCCCATTGTCGAGGTGATGACCGACAAGGCGCTGGTAGAAATTACCGCCCCTGAAGCGGGGGTGGTGACCAAGCTGTATGTCGAGCAGGGGCAGATTGCCAAAGTGCACGCGCCGCTTTACGCCTACCAGGCCGAAGGCGAAGCGACCAGCGAAGCAGGCGAAACCAGCGCCTCGCGGGAGGGTGGCGGCGATTCACAGGCCGCTCGCGCCTCCGGCACCGAAACAACCGCGGCGCCGTCGGAGGTAACGTCGCCAGCACCAGCGTCCGCAAAAGGGCAAGGTAAAGTGCCCGCCAGCCCCGCCGTGAGAAGGCTGGTGCGCGAGCATCACCTTAACCTGACGGATATTGACGGCAGCGGCAAAGACGGCCGGATACTCAAGGAAGACGTTCTGGCACACCTTGATCAGCCTGCCGAGGTGGGCCAGCAGACACCGAGAATCGAGGGGGCCAAGGTAGGCGAGAATGTGCCCAGGGTTGAGCCGCTACGCGGCATGCGGGCGGTCATGGCCAAGCGCATGGTGGAGGCGGCGACCACCATTCCGCATTTTCACTACGGCGACGAGATCGACGTGACGGCACTGCTGGCAATGCGCGAGCGCCTGAAGCCCTTGGCCGAGGCCCAGGGCGAGCGTTTAACCTTGATGCCGTTTTTCATGAAGGCCATGGCGCTGGCTGTGGCGGAGCAGCCAATCGTCAACGCGCAGCTGAATAAGGCCGGCGATGAGCTGCATTACTACCCGCAGTGCAATATTGGCATGGCGGTGGATAGCAAGGCGGGGTTGATGGTGCCCAATGTTAAAGGCGTCGAACGCCTGACGCTGTTGGAGATTGCCCGGGAAGTCGGCCGCTTGACCAACGCCGCTCGCGAGGGACGGGTCGATCAGTCCGATCTCAAGGGTGGCACCATCAGTATTTCCAATATCGGCGCGCTGGGTGGCACTTACGCCGCGCCCATCATCAATGCGCCGGAAGCGGCCATCGTCGCCATTGGCAAAACCCAGTGGCTGCCCCGCTTTGATGAACGGGGCGACGTGCAGCGTCGCGCGATCATGACCATCACCTGGGCGGGAGACCACCGGTTTATCGATGGCGGCACCATCGCGCGGTTCTGCAACGCCTGGAAAGCGTTCCTCGAAGCCCCGGAGACCATGCTTCTCCATCTAGGCTAACGCAGGCAACCTATGGCCCAGGCACCGCTTCAGCAGTTCTATATCCCCGAAGAACAGTCGGTCTATCTGCTGAGCCATCACGATGCCCGAAAACTCAAGGACTGGGTGGCGCTGTGCCAGGCGCAGCTCGCCCAGCTTGGCTATCAGGACATCGAATTGATCGGCAAGGGGGCCTACGGATTCGTGTTCGCCGGCAGCGCGCCAGCGGTGGGTGGCGACACCCGCGGCCCGGGGCCGAACGTGCATTATGTGTTTAAATTTTCCCGTATTACCTTGCCGACCCATCTGCAGGAGCGTCTTGAAGAAGAGGCGTTCATGCTCGATCAGGTCGCGCATCCGCGTATCCCCAAGCTGATCACCTACCAGCGGTCCCGCGGGCAGTCCATTTTGGTCATGGAACGCGCGCCCGGCTGGAATCTGGAGCAGATCTCTCTCAGGGAAGGGCGATTGTCGCCCCGCCTGATCATGCGCATTGCCGCTCAGCTTGCGGATATCCTCACCGCCCTGCGCTGCGAGTCGGGCCCCCAGGCGCGGCCGGTGGTGCACGGCGATATCAAGCCCTCCAACCTGGTGTTCGATCCGAACCATGAATCCATCGCGCTGATCGACTGGGGCTCGGCGGTGTTTGCCCAGCTCGATGCCCAGCTGCAGTTCGTCGGCGCTAACGTGATGGAGCTGATGTCGGATAATCTTCAGCAAACCAACGCCCGCCTGGGCGATGTGTACTTTATCGGCGAGGAACAGCTGAACGGCGCGCTTTCCTCGCCGCGGTTCGATGAGCAGGGCGTGGCGGGCACGCTTTATGCACTGGCCTCGGCGCAATCCTGCCGTTTTGGCCACCGTGCGATTCCGGCCAGTTCGTTGGGGTTGCCCATGGAGTTTGCGCGCACCCTCGACGGCATGCTGGATCCCGACCCGCACTTGCGCCGCCGGGCCGGTGACTACTTCCTACAGGCGATGCCGCGCATGGCCAAGGTCGTGATGCTTGATCTGCCCGGCCACGCTCAATCACCGCTGGTGCCGGTGTGGGTTCGTCCTGCCGAGCAGGAAATCGATACGGTGGTGTACAGTTCGCGCAAGGCCTTCCTGCGCGAAGCCAATGCGCCCGAGACCCTGAACGACGTCAACGATGTGCAACTCGACCGTTACTACAAGCAGTTCATGCAGGGCATGGGCGAGACGGAAAAGGCCTTTCTGGCGTCGGTGAGTCGACTCGGTAAGTATCCCGTAGTGGGCGGCCTGGCCGTGCGCTGGGAGCGGGAAGGGGTGTACATCGACTCCTCCCTGAACCTGCACGACCCGTTGCTCAAGCCCGCCTTTATCGAAGCGGTCAACAATATGGTGCACCTGGCGCGGGCGATCCATCGTCAGGGCGTCTTCAAAAGCTGTCTGTTCAACGCCCGCCAAACGCTGCACCTTGAGCGTCGTTCCGCCGAGGCGTCGTTTTACTGCGCTCCCGGCATGGCCATCAGCTATGAAATGAGCGCCGTTCCAGAGCTCGAGGATCGCACCCGGCAACACAGCTATTTTGAAGACGGCCCCGACCCCGAGGAGCTGCTGGCCCTGCCGGATTCGATCATGCAGGTGCTGCAGCAGCTTAACGAGATTCACCACACCGGCATGATCATTTTTGAAGCGCTTCCCGAACATCTCAAGATCCATAGCTACTACCGCCTGCTAGACCCTTCCCGGGAGCAGGAATTTCGCCGTTTGCTGGCACAGATGCTGGCCTCGGTATGCGAGATCGAAGGGCTGGGGGTGTCGGGCTTCATGAAAATGCCTTACAAGGACACGCGTTACTTCACCCATCTTGAACGGCAGCCCGAGCGCTACTATCCCCGCGACCCGCGGGAACACATCAGGCAATCACGCCAGTAGGCGCCATCTTGCGTGAGTTCACTGGGCAAACTCACGCCACGCGGCATAGGTGCTGAGAAACACGCGCCCGGTGAGGGCGTCAAGAAAGTCGCTTTTCTTGAGCTGGTCCATCACCGGCCCTTTGACTTCGGCAAGGTGCAGCTTGACGCTTGAATCCTTGAGGCGGGCATTGATGGCATCCAGGCTTTCCAGCGCCGAGGCGTCGATCAGGTTGACCGCCGAGCAGATCAGCACCACGTGCTCGAGTTCGGGGCGGCTGGCCACCAGGTTGTACAGCGTATCTTCCAGGTAGCGCGCATTGGCAAAGTAAAGGCTTTCATCGATCCGCAGGAGCGCCACGCGGCTGACGGTTTCGACATCGTGACGTTCGACGTTGCGAAAATGCTCGGTCTCAGGCACTCGGCCGACCAGCGCGCTATGCGGACGGCTGGTGCGGTAAAGATAAAGCGCAATCGACAGGGTGACCCCCCCCAGGATGCCTGCCTCTATTCCCTCGACGAGCGTGAGCACGATGGTCAACGCCATGGCCGAGAAATCGCTGCGCGAGTAGCGCCACGTCTGGCGCAGCATGGGGATATCCACCAGGGTGAGGATAGATACCGTGATGGTGGCCGCCAGGGTGGCAATCGGCAGGTAATAAAGCCAGCCGGTAAAGGCCATGGTGACCAGCGCAATCCCCAGTGCGGCAAAGGCGCCTGCCGCCGGCGTTTGCGCTCCCGCATCGTAATTGATCACGGTGCGCGAAAGACCGCCGGTGACCGGCATGCCATGGGATACGGCGGCCGCCAGGTTGGTAGCGCCCAGGCCAATCAGTTCCTGGTTGGGTGAAATACGCTGACGGCGTTTCGCCGCCAGCATTTGCCCCATGGAAACAGACTCCACAAAACCGACCAGGCTGATAAGCAAGGCGGGGATGAACAGCGCCCGCCATAACGAGGCGTCCGCCCAGGGCAGGCTAAAAGCAGGCAGCCCGGCGGGAACATCGCCCACGACGTTGACACCCTGGTCGGCGAGCCCCCAATGCCAAGTAGTCAGGGTCGTGGCTACCACTGCGATCACCGGCCCTGCCTTGGCGACCAGGTCAGCGATGCTGCTGGGCAGCCCCAGCCGCCGCAACGTCGATTTGCCATGCCGGCGCAGCCAGACCAGAAACGCCAGCGTACCGACGCCTAGCATACAGGTAGGCAGGTTGGCAGCGGACAGGTTGGGAACGAGTGACACCAGGCGCTCGACGAGCGTAAATCCGCTGCTCTCGATGCCCAGCAGGCTGCCGAGCTGGCTGACGGCAATCAGAATCCCCGAGGCGGTTAAAAAGCCGGATATGACCGGATGGCTCAGGAAATTGCTGAAAAAGCCCATTTTCAGCAGCCCCATGGCCACCAGCATGAGCCCGGAAAGCAGCGACAGCACGAGGGCCGCTTGCAGATAAGTTTCTGAGCCGGGAGCGGCCACCGAGGAAAGGGCGGCTCCGGTCATCAGGGCAATGATGGCCACCGGGCCGACGGCCAGGGTGCGGCTGGTGCCAAACAGGGTGTACACCAGCTGCGGCAGGATACTGGCGTACAATCCCACCACTGCGGGCAGTCCAGCGAGGAGCGCGTAGGCGAGCGACTGCGGGATTACCATGACGGTGACAATCAGGCCTGCAAGTAAATCCGCGCCGAGTAACCGTTTATGGTAGTAAGGCAGCCAGGACAGGATAGGCAAATAGCGCTTTAGCATGGGCTCCCGTGGCGATTCGCCGTCAATCAGCAGGTCGATGAGCTAGGGCAATGGCCTAACACGAACGCAAGTCATTATATTAACGTGTTATAAGCAAAATTACGGCACCTGACACTGATTTCATCTGTTCTCATGGTCTTCTCCCAAAGTGTTACTTATTTAACGCTAATGAACGGGTAAGCTAACCTTGAGCCTGATCAATGGCTTGGGAGCTTTTTATCACGTCAATAACAAGAGTAATGATGATGCGTGTCCTTCGATGGTTAGTTCCCGTAGTGCTGCTGGCACTTGCCGGGTGGCTGGTGTCCTACAGCACGCTGGGAGGGTATATCGCAATTGGCCTGGCGGCGCTGGCGGGCGCGCTGTGTGTCTTGAACCCGTGGTGGTCGCTTTACCAGGCTGATCAGCAGCAGCTCGAGGGCAGGCGCACAGGCCTTCGTCTGATGGCGGACTATGCCTCACTGAGGGCCATGGCGTTCCGGCTGATGCGTCGCGCCAGCAGCACCGCCATCGCCTCGGCTGAAGTCTCTCACTATGCCGACCTGATGGATCAGCGCCTGAGCAAGCAGGAGAAGATGGCCCGCGATTCGTCGGCGAGCATGGGCGCGATCAACACGGCCATCATGCAGGTCAGCGCCAGTGCTTCCCAGGTGGCCGCGCTTGCGGAAAGCGCGCGGGAATCCAGTCACCATAACCAGGCAGCCCTGACCGACATCATCAACGAGATGAGCGAGGTGTCTGCGCAATCCCAGCAGTCGCTCGAGATGCTGACCGCGCTCAACGACAAGATCGAGCGCGTGCGTAACGTCACGTCGATGATCGAGGACATCGCCGAGCAGACGCACCTGCTGTCGCTCAATGCGTCCATCGAGGCCGCTCGTGCGGGTGAACACGGGCGCGGGTTTGCCGTGGTGGCGGGCGAGGTGCGTAATCTGGCGCACAAGACCTCGACGGCGACCCAAAGCGTCGATGAGCTGGTCAAGGACATGCACCAGAGCGGTCAGAATGTGGTGTCCTCAATGGGCATCCTGATGAGCCGTATCAGCCATCGTTCGACAGATATGCAGCAAGTAGGCGAGAGTCTTGGCACCATCACCCAGGAGTTCGACCAGGTACAAAGCGAAATCAGTAGCGTCGCCCAGGCCATCGACAACACCCGGGAGCATAGCCAGACCGTTGCCGACACCTTGGATCAGCTGGAAGCCGACGTGGATGAGGGCAATCGCGACATGCACGATCTGGCCAACCAGGCGCGCGCCCTGATGGACGCGGCCGAAGGCGTCGACGGTGAGCTGGCGCAGCAGCGGCTCAACGGCCGTCATCAGCAGGTGTTTCATGCGGCGCGGCAAACGGCGGATCGGATCGGCAAGCTGTTTGAAAGCGCGCTCAAGAGAGGCGAGCTGAGCGAGGCCGCGCTATTTCAGCCCGACTATCAGCAGGTTCCCGATACCCGCCCGCCGCTTTACCGAACGTCCTTTGACGGTTTCACCGACAAGTACCTGCCCGACCTCCAGGAACCGCTGCTGACGCGGTTCGATCTGGGCTATGCGATCACCTGTGATCGGAAAGGCTACGTGCCGACGCATAATAAGGCCGTCAGCCGCCCGCCCACCGGTGATTACGATCACGATCTAAAATTCTGCCGCAGCAAACGCATCTTCGATGATCCCACCGGGCGTCGCTGCGGTGCCCACGAAAAGCCCTTGCTGCTGCAAACCTACAAGCGCGATACCGGCGAAATCATGCATGACCTGTC
This sequence comes from Vreelandella gomseomensis, assembly GCF_031451645.1. Lineage (NCBI taxonomy): Bacteria > Pseudomonadati > Pseudomonadota > Gammaproteobacteria > Oceanospirillales > Halomonadaceae > Vreelandella > Vreelandella gomseomensis. The sequence goes on from NZ_JARWAI010000005.1 coordinate 55,909, forward strand.
CGTCCCCATCTATATCAATGGTCGGCACTGGGGTGGCTTCCGTATCGGCTATCAGCCCGAGCGAGAAGCGTCGCCAGAACCGCTGCCGGACGATCAGGCAGCGCTGTCGCTACCCGGCGGCCAACTGGCGAGGACGTGACTGCCAGGCCGACCAGGAGTAAAGCGCAAGCCCTGTCCAGATCATCACGAAGGTGGTCAGCTGAATGGGGCTTAGCGGCTCGTTGAACACCGTCAGGGCAATCAGAAACTGGATGCTTGGGTTGATGTACATCAAGAACCCCAGCGTGGCGAGACGCAGACGCCGTGCGGCACCCGCAAAGGCCATGAGGGGCAGGGCGGTGATAACGCCACTGGCCACCAGCAAGGCCGTTGTTTGCGTATCGCCCAGGAAGTGCGAGGCGCCATACCAGCTGAAGCCTGCCAGCGCGATCAGCGCTATCGGAAATAGCAGCAGGGTTTCCACGAAGAGCCCGGAAAGACCATCAAGTGGCACCTGTTTCCTGAACAGCCCGTAGCTGCCGAAACTCAATGCCAGCGCCAGGCTTATCCATGGCAACTCTCCCAACATGAAAAACTGGATGGCAATGGCAAGGCTGGCCAACCCTAGCGCCACCAGCTGCAGCCGCGCCATGACTTCGCGTAACACCAGCATGCCCAGCGCTATGTTCACCAGCGGCGTCAAGAAATAGCCTAAACTGGCCTGCAGTACCTGTTGGGTTTCCACCGCATAAATGTACAACCCCCAGTTGAAGCCAATCAGCACGGCGCAGGCCAACACACGGCCAAGACGCCTGGGCTCCACCAGCGCGGCGACGACCGGTGGCCAACGCCGTAACAGGCTGATCAGGCCTACCAGAAACAGGCACGACCAGAGAATACGGTGAACAAGCACCTCGATGGCGGGGACGCCATCAAACAGTGCAAAAAAAAGCGGAAAACAGCCCCACATGATGTAGGCCGTCAAACCAAAGCCTACCCCTTTGACGGCTTCTGGATCGCGTGGTGAAGTAGGAAGCATGGCAGCCTCATTATTTAAAAAGGTTAATCTAACACAACCGCGACAACGAGAGCGGCGTAAGGAGTGATTCCATGAGCCAACTCAGAACAAGCCTGGTGCAATGCGATCTGCGCTGGGAAAACCCCCAGGCCAATCACGAGCATCTGGCGCACTTCCTCGGTGAGCTTGATAGCCGAGATACCGATCTGATCGTACTGCCTGAGATGTTTGCCACCGGTTTCACGATGAACTCGCGTGAAATGGCGCAGCCCATGGAGGAAAGCGAAAGTGTGGCGTGGCTGCTGGATCAGGCGCGGTCCCGTGACTGCGTGATTACCGGCAGCGTTGCTATCAAGCAAGACGGTGAGTTCTACAATCGACTAATCTGGGTGACCCCTCGAGGCGAACTCATTTACTACGATAAACGGCATCTTTTCCGCATGGCCGGCGAGCACGAACGCTATGGCATGGGCGAGCGCCGCGAGATCGTCGAGCTGAACGGTTTCAAGATTCTGCTGACGGTCTGCTACGACCTGCGTTTTCCGGTCTGGCTGCGTCAGCAGCCGGCACAGGACGAACATTTCGAGTATGATGCGCTGCTGTGCGTGGCCAACTGGCCGGCACCTCGTCGTCAACCCTGGCGGACGCTACTGCAGGCCCGCGCGATTGAAAACCTCACCTATGTGATTGGCGTCAACCGTGTCGGCGAAGATGCCAAAGGGCTGGCCTACAGCGGCGACTCCATGCTGGTGGACTTCAAGGGCGAGCCACTTATCGATCATTCAGCGCATACGCCGTTCGTTGAAACGGGATGCCTCAATAAAACGGACTTAGATGCTTTTCGAGAAAAATTCCCAGCCTGGCAAGATGCCGATCGTTTTTCGCTGCAGCCAGGAGTCGGCCAATAATGCGTCTTGACCGCTTTTTAAGTGAAACGACCCCGTTGACGCGTAGCCTGGCGAAACGCGCGCTGAAAAATGGCGAGGTCACCTTGAACGGCGAGCCGATTAAACAGCCCGCCACGCACATCGATACCGATACTGATGTGGTGGTGCTCAACGGCGCACAGCTGGCGCTGGTCGGGCTTCGCTATATCATGCTGCACAAGCCGGCCGATGTAGAGTGCACCGCTCGGCGCGGCCTCTACCCGCGAGTGGTTGACTTGATCGACCTGCCCAAGGCGGAGCGATTGCAACCCGTCGGGCGGCTGGATGTCGATACCACGGGCTTGTTGCTGTTGACCGACGACGGCCAGTGGTCGCATCGCGTCACGTCGCCACGCCATCGATGCGCAAAGGTGTATATCGCCGAGCTGGACGAGCCCATGGAAGGTGAAGCGGCTCAATGGGCGATCAATCAAGTCGCCGAAGGCATCACGCTCGACGGCGAAGAAACGCCGACACAGCCCGCTACGTTGCGCTTCCTGTCACCCCAGCAGGCCGAGCTGACCATCACCGAAGGTCGTTACCATCAGGTCAAGCGCATGTTCGTGGCACTCGGCAACCACGTTGTCTCGCTGCATCGACGTTCCATTGGCGATGTGGTGCTGACCGAAGCGCTGGCGCCCGGCGAATGGCGCGAACTTACTCCTGACGAAATCGCCAGTTTCTAATTAGAGATAATGATCTACCGAGGTGGCATGTCCTGCAGTCACCTCGGGATTACTAGGACTATTAACCTTTGCCGGTTTTCAAGACCGGCTCATTCAACTGCTCTGCCATGCTTCCGTTTTACTATTTCACATGGCTAAATATTTATACCGTTATCTTTTTTACCTTGCACATCAGATCAAGCTCCTGAATTGAGATAAAAAAGAGCTAGCCTGCAAATTTCTTTAGATACGCAGCGGCAATCAGTGCCTTGGTATACGGGTGTTGAGGGGAGGCAAGCACGTCCAGACACGGGCCTTGCTCGACGACCTCGCCGTCCTTGAGCACCATGATGCGATGGGCCATGGCGCGCACAACGGCGAGATCATGGCTGATGAACAGATAGCTCAGCTGGCGCCTCGCCTGTAACTCACGCAACAACGTCACCAGCTGTTTTTGAACCGTGCGATCCAGCGCCGAGGTCGGCTCGTCGAGCACCAGGAGTTCAGGCTCCAGGATGATCGCTCGCGCCACCGCGATCCGCTGGCGCTGGCCGCCGGAAAATTCGTGCGGGTAGCGCGCCGCACAGCTTTCCGGCAGGCCGACTTCGCTTAGCGTCTGATGCACGCGTTGGGTAACCTCGTCAGCGGACAAGTGGGGGTAGTGGAAGCGTAAGCCTTCGCTGACGATATCAAACACCGGCATGCGCGGTGACAGCGCGCCGTAAGGATCCTGGAACACCATTTGCAGCCGATGGCGCTGGCGGCGTAAATCGTTACCGCTCAGTTGGCTCAACGGTGCGTCGCCCAGGGTGATATCCCCCTGGCTAGCGACCATCCGCATGATGGCGGAGGCAAGGGTGGTTTTCCCCGAGCCCGATTCGCCCACGATGCCCAAGGTTTCACCCGGGGCGATGCTTAAATCGGTGGCCTTGACAGCTTCGAACGCTGGCGGCTGTCGCTTGAATAAGCCTGCTTTGGGACGCTTGAAGCTGACTTTCAGCTGCTTGACCGTCAACAGCGGCGGGCTTGCGGTGACCGGTGACGGTCGACCTTCAGGTTCAGCCGCCAATAGCCGTTGGGTATAGTCACTCTGGGGCTGCGCGAAGACGCGATCGACAGGTCCGGTTTCCTGAATCTTGCCCTGGAACATGACGCACACCCGGTCGGCGTGCCGGCGCACCAGATTCAGGTCGTGGCTGATTAGCAACAGGCCCATGCCGTGTTCGTCGCGCAGATCCTTGAGCAAGGCCAGGATTTCCTGCTGAACGGTGACATCGAGTGCCGTAGTGGGCTCATCGGCAATCAACAGCGATGGGTGGTTGGCGATGGCCATGGCAATCATGACCCGCTGACGCTGCCCGCCCGACAGCTGATGGGGCCACACATCGAGTAGCTCTTCTGCACGGGGCAGCTTCACCTGCTCGAGCAGGATTTTGGCTCGCGCCCGTGCGGCTTTGCCGCGGAGCCCCTGATGCAGGCGCAGCGACTCACCAATCTGTTTGCCAATGCGGTGGAGCGGGTTGAGCGACGTCATGGGTTCCTGAAAGACAACCCCCACGGTATTGCCGCGCAAACCATTCCACTCGGCCTTGCTGAGCGTGTTAAGCAGCGTGCCGTTCAAGCGACGCTCGCCGCTGACCTGAGCGTTGGCAGGGAGCAGATTCACCAGCCCCAATGCCGAGACGGATTTACCCGAACCTGATTCACCGACAATCGCCAGGGTTTCGCCCGCGTGAAGTGACAGAGAAAGCGACTCGACCACCGGGCTGCCGTCAAAGGCGACGCTCAGGTTGTCGACGCGAAGTAGCGGCTCATGCATGGGGAATGTCCTTGGCAGGAGAGGCGTGCTGCTGAACGTGACGGGGGTCAAAGGCGTCTCGCAGTCCTTCGCCGATGAATACCAGCAGCGACAGCATGATGGCTAGCGTCATGAAAGCGGTTATCCCCAGCCAGGGCGCATGCAGGTTATTCTTGCCCTGTGCCGCAAGCTCGCCCAGCGAGGGCGCCCCCGGTGGCAGACCAAAGCCGAGAAAGTCCAGCGCGGTCAAGGTGCCAATCGCCCCGGTGAACAGAAACGGAATGAAGGTCAGGGTGGCGACCATGGCGTTGGGCAGGACGTGCCGCCACATGATCAGCCGAGACGGCAGCCCCATTGCCTTGGCGGCACGTACATACTCAAGATTCCGCGCCCGCAGAAACTCTGCGCGGACGATATCAACAAGCCCGAGCCATGAAAACAGCAGCATGATGCCCAGCAGCCACCAGAAACCGGGCTGCACGAAGCTGGCTAAAATAATCAATAAAAACAACACCGGAAGCCCCGACCAGATTTCGGTGATTCGCTGGCCTACCAGATCGACTTTGCCGCCGAAGTAGCCTTGAACGCCGCCTATGACCACCCCCAAGACCAGCGAGCCGGCGGTTAACACCAGGGCAAAGGCCACCGAGAGGCGAAACCCATAGATAACCCGGGCAAGCACATCGCGCCCCTGGTCATCGGTGCCCAGCCAGTGACGGCCGTCAGGGGGCGCGGGGGAAGGCCTGGTCATCTGCATGTCGAGGGTCTGGTAGGAAAACGGGATCAGCGGCCACAGCGCCCAGCCGTTATCCGCGATCTGCTGCTGGACAAAGGGATCCAGGTAATCGGTGCGAGTGGGCAGAAAGCCGTCGAACTCGGTTTCCGGGTAGTCGACCAGCAGCGGCACGTACCACTGGCCGTCGTACTGCATGATGATCGGCTTGTCGTTGGCGATCAGGTCGGCAAACAGGCTCAGCACAAACAGTACGCCAAATACCCATAGCGATACCCGGGCACGCCGGTTCGACCTGAATGCCGCCAGACGACGCTTCGTGATGGGTGAAAATCGAGACGAAAAGGCAGCCATGTTCACGATTCCCGTGTTGCAAAGTCGATGCGTGGATCTACCCACACATACGTCAGATCCGACACCAGTTTGAGCAGCAACCCAATCACCGTATAGAGAAACAAAGTGCCAAAGATGACCGGATAGTCCCGCTGCATGACCGCTTCAAACCCCAGCAGGCCAAGGCCGTCGAGGGAGAATATTACCTCGATCAGTAGCGAGCCGGTAAAGAAGATGCCGATCAGGGCGGAGGGCAGGCCGGCGATAATGATCAGCATGGCATTACGGAACACATGACCGTAAAGAATCCGTTGCTCGTCGGCGCCCTTGGCACGGGCAGTCAGTACGTACTGCTTATGGATTTCATCCAGAAAGCTGTTCTTGGTGAGCATGGTGAGGGTGGCAAAGCTGCCGATCGCCGCGGCAATCACGGGGAGGGTGATATGCCAGAAATAATCCTTGATCTTGCCCCAGTTGGAAAGCTGGTCGAAATCCGGCGATGTCAGCCCCCTGAGCGGAAACCAGTCCAGGTACGTGCCCCCGGCAAACAGCACAATCAGCAAAATGGCGAATAAAAACCCGGGAATGGCATAGCCGACGACCACCAGGCCAGAGGTCCAGACGTCAAAGCGCGAGCCGTGGCGTAACGCTTTACGAATGCCGAGTGGAATCGAGATCACGTACACCAGCAGCGTCGTCCAGAGTCCCAGTGATATCGATACCGGAAGACGCTCGATCATCAGCTCGGTGACGGGGCGGTCGCGGAAGAAACTGGTGCCAAAGTCGAACGTCAGATAGTCGCCCATCATGCCCAGAAAGCGCTCATGGGCCGGCTTGTCAAAGCCGAACTGCTGCTCGAGCTGCTCGATGAAGCGAGGGTCGATCCCCCGGGCACCCCGCGACTCGTCGTTAACCTGGACGTCCGCGCCGCCCATATCCAGGCGCGTACTGGCCATGGCATCGGCGCCTTCGAAGCGCGCCAGCATCTGGTCGATGGGGCCGCCAGGGGCGGCCTGAACGATGATGAAATTGAGCAGCATGATACCGATCAGTGTCGGTATCATCAGCAGCAGTCGACGTAGGGTATAGCGCGCCACAGCGTTCTCCTTGCAGCCGTTCAGCGTCGGGATTGACGCTGCAGTGCGGCCTCACGTTCGGGATCTACCCACCACGCGTCCAGATCCATGGCGTACTCAGGGAAGGGCTCGGGGTAACCAAATTTATCCCAGATGGCGATCCGCGTCTCGCCTGAATGATAGTGGGGAATGACATAGAATCCCCAGCGCAGCACCCGATCCAGCGTCCGGGCGATAGTATTGAGCGATTCACGGTCGTCGGCGCGGATAAGCTGCTCGACCAGGTCATCGACCGCCGGGTTTGCCAGCCCCATACGGTTGCGACTCTGGGGCGATTCAGCCGCCTGGCTGGTCCAGAAGTCGCGCTGCTCGTTACCGGGGTTATTGGACTGCGGGAAATGGCTGATCACCATATCGAAGTCGAAATTGCGCTGACGGTTGAGGTACTGATTGATATCGACAATGCGTAACGATGTCTGCACACCCAGGCGGGCCATGTTGCGCAGCATCGGCTGCACCACCCGTTCAAGCCCCGAATCGTAGAGCAGAACCTCCAGACTCAGTGGCTGCTGAGTGTCCTGATGCACCAGCACGCCGTCTTCCACTCGATAACCTGCCTCGCGAAGTAGATCGAGCGCAAGCCGTAGCCGTTCGCGAAGGTCATTGGGATGATCGATCGGCAAGGGCTCGGTGAACAGGCGGTCGGATTGAAAGGCCTCCAGCAGTGCTTCGCGATGGGGCTCGAGTAGCTCGAGGGCGGCCTCACTGGGTGGGCCCTTGGCTTCCATCTCGGAGTTCTGGAAAAAGCTCTCGGTTCGCTGGTAGGTATCGTAGAAAATATTGGTATTCAGCCAGGGGAAGTCAAACGTCAGGCTAAGCGCCTCGCGCACCCGAGGATCCTGGAACTTCTCCTTGCGCAGGTTGAACACGAATGCCTGCATCATGGAAGGATTCACGTCGGGTACCGTGATGCGCTTGACCAGACCCTCTTCATAGGCAGGAAAGTCGTAGCCAACGGCCCAGGTGGCGGCGCGGGCATCGGTGCGAAAATCCGTCAGCCCGGCCTTGAAAGCTTCCCAGGCGATATCCCGGTCTCTATAGTAATCATAGATCACCCGATCGATATTGTGGCGACCCACGTTGACCGGCAGATCTTTTGCCCAGTAGTTGGCGTCGCGCTGATAGACGATTCGCCGCCCTGGATCCACTTCGCCGATCTTGTAGGGGCCGGAGCCGGGGTGAGCGGCCAGTGTGGGAGCGCTGAAGTCGTGCTGCTCCCAGTAGTGTCGCGGCAGGATGGGCAACTGGGCCACGATGAGCGGCAGCTCCCGGGATTCGGTGTCGTTCAGCGTGAAGCGTACCTGATGATCATTGAGCGCGATGGCCTCATCTACCCCCGCATAATAGCTGCTGTAGAAGGGGTTGCCTTTCTCGCGCAACAGGTTCAGCGAAAACACCACATCGTGGGCGGTGACCGGTTCGCCGTCCTGGAAACGCGCTTCCGGGCGCATATCGAACTCGATCCATTCGCGATCGGGGTCAAGGCGCACGCCTTCTGCAAGCAGGCCGTAAAGGCTGAAAGGCTCGTTGGGGTTACTCGCCATCAAGGTGTCATAAATCCGTGACACGCCCGTTGCCGGCGTGCCGCGAATAATGAAAGGGTTTGTCGAGTCAAAACTGCTGCCCACGGCTGTGTGCTTGATACTGCCCCCTTTGGGCGCGTCTGGGTTGACGTGCGAAAAGTGCTCGAAATCGTCATCCAGCGCCGGGGAGCCGTAAAGCGAAAGTGCATGAACCGTTTCGATAGGCGACGTGCCGTCCGTGGCCGTTGGGGCAATATCTGTACCGCTGTTGGCGAAAGGGCTTGCCAGTGACGACAGCACAAGCAGTGCGTGACGGGCAATGCTTAGAACGGGACGCGCGATAACGCCACAGTGCATGGGGCAGTTTTCCTGTTAACAAGGCGGTTAATATTAACGCTCTGAAAGTGTCAGGAGTTGACCCGCTTGTAAAGCCTCCGGACGCTCGATGGCATTCAACCGCATCAGTTCTTGCGCGCTGAGATCATAACGGCTGGCAATGACGGACAGGCTATCACCACTTTCGACGCGATAGGTGGCCGGTGCGCTGCCGTCGGCAACCGTCCGGCGGTCATTGCCACCGTTTGACAGTTCCGCGAGCACCTGTTGATCGACGTCTTCAGGCACCAGCAATGTCTGGGCGCTTGGGGCATTAAGGGTGCCATTAAGCAGACCGGGATTGAGCTCGGCCAACGCCGACCTGTCGACCTCCAGCAGGCGGGAGGCCTCGGCAAGGGTGACCGAATGATCGAGCTTCACCTTGGCAAAGGCGGGCTCTGAATGGATGTCCGGCAGACTGACGCCGTAGCGTTCCGGCGTGTCGATGATGGTGGCGATGGCAAGCAGCTTGGGCAGATACTGCATGGTTTCCTGGGGCAGGCTTAAATCCCAGTATTCGCCTTTCAGTCCCTGGCGTTCGGCGCGCCGTTTGGCTTTGTTCACTGTGCCGGCGCCCGCATTATAGGCCGCCAGGGATAGCTCCAGGTCACCCTCATACCACTGGTCGGCCTGCATTTCGAGGTAGTCGAGCGCGGCTTTGGTCGAAGTAATGACATCGAGCCTACCATCGTAGTGGCCGTTGCGTACCAGGCCAAGAGCATCACCCGTTCGGGGCATGAATTGCCAAAGGCCAGCCGCGCCCCGGTGGCTGCGCGCCCCGGGGTCGAAAGAGCTTTCTACAAACGGAATCAAGGCCAGTTCACCAGGCAAACGACGTTCCGTCACCTTTTGGGTGATCCAGGCCAGCCAGGGGGTGGCTCTCCGGGTAATGGCGGCAATATTCTCGGGACTTTCCAGGTAGTAATCGATCCACTCGTCCACGCGCGCCTGAGCCTTGGCGGAAAGTGATTGCTCGCGCCACTGGAAGCTGTCACGCAGTTGGCTCCAAGCGTCCTTGGGTTCGAGCGTCAGTTGTTCCCAGAAATGCATCTGGACGTCGGTATCACGGTTGCTGCCAGGCGCTGCGTTAGCGCTGGAAGCCGCACGCGGCGACGAACCGTAGTCGGTGGTCGACGCCTGCGAGTTGGCGGCGGCGGCCAATAACAGACTCATGATCACCGTGCTGCCGGCGCTCAATAAAAAGCGTTGGCGAATCGTGCGATAGGTCATAATGGTTTACGTCATTGCGATAGCGTTTAGTAACGGTTCTTCCACTCGCGAAGAGTGGCGAACGTTGCGAGGTCATCATCAACCGATCCCTGCTGGCTCGCTGCGGCGCGGACACTTTCGGTATCCACGCGCAGGTAGGGGTTGATCTTCAGCTCGCGTCCTATCGTGCTGGGTAGGGTGGGGCGGTCTAGCGCCCGTGCCTTTTCACATTCCGACAAGGCGTGTTTGACGTCGTCATTGTCAGGGTCAGCGTCACTGGCAAAGCGAAGATTGGCCTGCGTGTATTCGTGGGCGGCAAATACGAAGGTTTCTTCGGGCAGTGTAGCCAGGCGCTGCAAGGCCGTGTGCATCTGCGCGGGCGTGCCTTCGAAAAGGCGACCGCAGCCGGCGCAGAACAAGGTATCCCCACAGAACAACAGCGGGGGAATCCCTGGTGTAAAGTAGCTGATGTGGTCTAACGTGTGGCCGGGGGTTTCGAAGACCTCAAAGAGACGTCCCATCACGCGGATTTCGTCGCCATCGCCCACTCGTTCGTCCACGCCCGAAATGGAAGGGTTGTCAGGACCAATCACCCGAGGCGCGTAGCGCTTGATCAATTCTCCCAACCCGTCAGTATGGTCAGGGTGATGGTGGGTGATCAGGATGGTGCCGAGAGACAGCGATTCGCGCTCAAGGAACTCGATAACCGGAAGCGCTTCACCAGGATCCACAACGCATACTTCCTGGCTGGTGTCCTGGCGGAGCAGCCAAATATAGTTGTCGCTTAAGGCGGGAATCGGTGTCACGCTCAGCATAGGCGAAATCCTTTAACGATGAAGGGGCGCTCATCATTAATGGCGCTTTCGGATTTGATTCAAGACGTCAAAAAGCCGTTACTCTGGAGGGTCGAGCGGTACATGTCAAATTCAACAGCGGCAGAGACACTCGCCAAGAAGCTGTATGCGAGTCGCGCCTACTGGGCATCCGAGGCAGGCAGGTCGCTGTGGGAATCCCAGCGGGCCTGCCTCGGGCCTCTGGTCGATGCGCGTTCGGGTGGCCACAGCCTCGAGATCGGTATGGGGCCCGCCATGATGTCGATGTCGGGGATTGCCCACACTCTGCAATGGGCGCCCACCCGTGCCAGCTCCCCTCACGAGCAGACGCTGGTGTGCCCGGCTGAGCGATTGGCGCTGCCTGATCGGTGTCTGGATGTGGTCGTGGTGCATCACTGGCTCGAACAGATGCCCGATGCCCATCATGTGCTGCAGGACGCCGCGCGGGTCACGTCCGACAGCGGCCTTCTGGTACTGTTCGGCTTTAATCCCGTCGGCGTCAGCGGAATGTTGAAACAATGGCGCAAACGTCAGGGCCAGTACCCATGGGACGGCCAGTGGCGCACGGCCAGGCGAATGGAGGACTGGCTGGCATTTGTCGACTTTGAGGTCGAGCGAGTAGACTATTGCTGCTTCAGAAGCTGGCCGAGCGGGCACTGCGTCGAACGCTGGGAGTCCCTGGGGCGGCGCTATAACTGCCCGTTGGGGGAAAGCTATATGATCGTGGCCAAGCGCCGCCAGCGCCGTGCGCCCACGCAGCGTATCAAGTTTGGCCTCAAGGCGCCCGTCACGGCAAACTCGCTTGGCGCCACGCGCAACGAAAGCGATTAAACGCCGTATTGGGGGCAAGCGTAACCGACGAGAATGACGCCACATCATTGATTCAAGGATTCACGACGTGACAGACACTGACCGGTTGCCAAAAGTAACCGTGTATACCGATGGCGCCTGCCGGGGCAATCCTGGCCCTGGAGGGTGGGGCGTTGTGTTGGCAAGCGGGCAGCATGAGAAAACGCTGTACGGGTACGAAGCCCAGACGACCAACAACCGGATGGAGCTGATGGCCGCCATCATGGCGCTGCGCACCCTCAATACGCCCTGCCAGGTGGCCATCTGGACAGATTCCCAATACGTCCGGCAGGGGATCACCCAGTGGATCCATAACTGGCGGAAACGTCAATGGAAAACGGCGGCTAAGCAGCCCGTCAAGAACGCCGAGCTGTGGAAGCAGCTGGATGCCGAAGCCCAGCGGCACCAGGTCGAGTGGCATTGGGTGAAAGGCCACAGCGGACACCCCGGTAATGAACGGGCCGATGCGCTTGCCAATCAGGCCATAGACGAAGCAGTGCAGAACGCATAGGAGACCAGGATGCGCCAAGTCATATTGGATACGGAAACGACGGGCATCGACCCCAGAGACGGCCACCGGCTGGTTGAAATCGGCGCCGTGGAAATGGTCAATCGGCGTTTTACCGGCCGCACCTACCATCAATACATCAATCCCGAGCGCCACATCGATGCAGAAGTGGTCGCGGTTCACGGGATTGATGACGCTAAAGTGGCCAATGAGCCGGTGTTTGCCCAGGTAGCCGATGACTTCTGGGCGTTCATCGAAGGCGCGGAACTGGTCATTCACAACGCGCCTTTCGATGTGGGGTTCATTGATCACGAGCTGAAAATGCTCAAGGGGCGTGCGCAGCCGCTTGGCCCTGTCGCCGATCACTGCCGCATCCTCGATACGCTGGTCATGGCCAGAAAAATGCATCCGGGCCAGCGCAACAGCCTTGACGCGCTGTGCAAGCGCTACGCTATCGATAACGGCCACCGGGTTCTCCACGGCGCCCTGCTGGACGCCGAAATTCTGGCCGATGTCTACCTGGCCATGACCGGCGGGCAAACCGCGCTGACCCTCGATGCCGACGCGAGCCAGAACCAGCGCAGCGATACCCAGGAAACCTCCGGACTGTCCATCCAGCGCATGACGCTCACGCCAGGGCAGCTAAGGGTCATTGCGCCCAACGAGCAAGAGCGCCAGGCGCATCAGGCAAAATGCGCCACGCATCAGCTGCGCTGGTTCGAGGAAGCCGCGCACGATGCTTAAACGCGAGATTCCTCATCAGGCGCGCGAAGGGCGTGTTCTTTACATTTCACGTAGCCGCCTGGCGCCCGCACCGCTGTCAGATGAGCAGGCGCTGACACCGCTTCACCCCTGGCAGCCGTGGACCCGCGATATGCAGCCGCTATGTTACTGGCACGATGAGCCGGTCGCGTTGCAACTGGCCAGCACCCCTGGTGATGAGTGGATAGACGGTCGCCAGTGGATGGGGGAGTTGCCGGTGGACTGGTACTCGCTACTGTCCACGGCCCTGCAGGTAGGCGCCTGGCTGGAGAATCACCGTTTCTGCGGCCGTTGTGGTGCTGAAGCGACCAAGCTTTCCACTGAATTTGCCATGCATTGCCACGCTTGTGGACACCGCAACTACCCGCGGATTTCACCGTGTATCATTACCCTGGTCACCAGCGGCGAAGCCATGCTGCTGGGGCGCAGCCCGCGCTTTCCACCGGGTCGCTATTCCACTCTCGCCGGGTTCATCGAGCCGGGAGAAACGGCAGAGGAGGCGGTACATCGGGAGGTCTTCGAGGAGGTGGGGGTGCATGTCAGTCAGCTCAAGTACTACCAGAGCCAGGCGTGGCCGTTCCCGCACTCGTTGATGCTGGGCTTTTTCGCCGAAGCCACCACCCGTCGTATACGCATTGATGGCGTGGAAATCAGCGATGCGGCGTGGTTCTCGCCACGCCAGCTACCCGTACTCCCACCGGTTTATTCGATTTCCCGCGAGCTGATCGAAACCCATCTCGCGCGCTGGCGATAATCCGTCGGGCGGGATTGCGATCTACTCGCCGGGGAAGAGACTGGTCAGCTTGGTGGCCAGCATGACGTTGCCGGTGGCTTTCAGCTTGCCCGTCATGAACGCCGTCATGCCGTTGATATCGCCGGTCATGATGCCTTTCAGGGTATCGGTGCTCATGCTCAGGCTTACAGACGGATCATCATGCTCACCCTCATGAATGCCCAGCGTCCCATCCTGAATGTCCAGGTAGTGACTACCGGCATCCGAAAAGTGGAACTGGAAAATCTCGTTCATTCCCTGGGCCGCCTGGGGGTCGAAGCGGGCCTGCAGCTTTTCAAGGGTGTTCGTTGACATAATAGCGTTCCGTTAAATGCGGTATGGAATAAAGGGAAGGCGTGGAACATCGTACCATTGTACAATTTCTCGCCCTTGGTGGAAGAATATTTCAAACGCATGTATCACATCAAGCGCCGTTTTTAATGCATGCATCAACGGTGCCTGCCAGACGCCAATCGATTCAAGGAGATGCAGATGAACGAATGGGTAGTAGAGATAGGTACCTTTATTGTACAGGTGTTCATCGTCGTGGCGGTCATAGGGATTGGTATTCTACTGATTGCACGTGCGAAATCAGACGGTGATCGCGACTTGACCCTGCAGGTGGAACCGCTTCACGAGCGCCGCCGTCGCCGTGCGCGACGTTTGAAGCTGGCCGCCACCCCTGCAGGCATTCGCAAAAAACTTCTCAAGACCTTCCGCAAGGAGGATAAGCACCGCAGCAAGCAGACTTCGGCAGCCGAAACGCCCAATGTCTGGGTGCTGACGTTCAAGGGCGACATGAAAGCCTCGGCGACCGAGCATTTCGCCCAGGAAATTTCAGCGCTTATCGAAGTGGCCAAGCCCGACGACGAGGTGGTGATCTGTCTCGAATCCCCTGGCGGTCTGGTGCACGCCTATGGGCTCGCCGCCGCTCAGCTCGACCGCCTGAGAGACGCCGGCCTGACGACGACTGTCTGCGTGGATAAGGTGGCCGCGAGTGGCGGTTATCTGATGGCCTGCACGGCGCATCACATCAAGGCGGCGCCATTTGCGGTCATTGGCTCTATCGGGGTTGTCGCGCAGGTGCCGAACATCCACCGCTTACTCAAGCGCAACGATATCGATGTCGAGATGCTGACCGCAGGCAAGTACAAGCGCACGCTGACCGTCTTAGGGGAAAATACCGAGGAGGGACGTGATAAATTCCTCGAAGATCTCGAGAACACCCATCGGCTATTCAAGCAGTACGTGGGTGAGCGTCGCCCGGATATGGACATTGACGCCCTGGCCACCGGCGAGATCTGGTACGGCAGTGAAGCGGTGGCTCGCAAGCTGGTGGATAGCGTCGGCACCAGCGAGGCCTACCTGATGGAGCGCATTGCCCAGACCCACGTCTACCGGGTAAAGCTGGAACCGCCGAAAACAATGGGCCGCAAGTTCGGCCTGGCCGCTGCAAGCGGCGTGGAAAACGCCGTGCTGAAGGGGTTGAGCATGCTGGAAGCCTCTGGTTGGCACCGCCGCTGATCGCGTGCAGGCTTCAGCCCCTTAGCGTTGTCATATGGATTGTCAGCCGCATGCAGCAGACGCTGTCATGCGGCAAAGTGCGCTGCCAGGGTAGTAATGATCGCCTTGGCGCTGTCACTGCTCAACGAATAATAAATCGTTTGTGATTCCCGCCGTGTCTCGACGAGCTGGTCACGCCGCAAAATCGCCAGGTGCTGTGACAGCGCCGACTGGCTTAGCGCCAGCTGCTGGTTGATTTGAGTGACCGACAGCTCATTCCCTGCAAGCAAGCACAAAATCTGCAATCGCTTTTCATTGGCCAAGGCTTTTAACAAGTTCGTTCCCGCCTCAATTGCGCGACCGTTGTGGTCAAGCAGGCGTGCAGCACTGGTAGAAACGGTCATGGAGGTCTCCTGGCCTACCTTGTTGGGGTAGCGTTGTTATCGGTTATTGAAGGCATTGTTGCGCTGTAGGGTCTGGTTATTTAATGATCAGTAATTTAGTGGGGTTTGTCCAAGTCATTGTTTAACGGTTAGTCAATGGTAATCAGCGCGCTTTGTTGACAATAAATTCGAGGAAATGCGGATTAATGGCATATTTAGCCCATGGTATGAGGGAAATTCGCTTGCTTTACGCTTACAGTGTCAACAATCGTTGAAGCCTTACCCAATCACAATAACGATAGGTCTCCCATGCGCCCTTATCAGCAGACATACCACCAGTCGATTGACCAACCTGAAGCATTCTGGGCCGAACAGGCCAGGCGAATTCCCTGGCTGACGCCACCTACAACCATCTTGAGCTACGACGACCAACAGCATGCGCGATGGTTTTCAGATGGCGAGATGAACCTGTGTCATGCCGCGCTGGATTACCACGTGGAACAGGGTCGTGGCGAACAGGCCGCGATTTACTGGGACTCGCCGGTTACCCAGACACAGCAGACCATTACCTACCGCCAGCTATTGGTGCGAGTGGCGACCTTTGCCGGCGCGCTCCAGCAGCTAGGCGTTGAAAAGGGCGACCGGGTCGTCATCTATATGCCGATGATCCCGGAAGCGGTGGTCGCCATGTACGCCTGCGCGCGGCTTGGGGCGATACATTCCGTGGTTTTCGGTGGCTTTGCACCCCACGAACTTGCCGCTCGGATTGAAGACGCAGCCCCCAAGGTGGTCGTGGCGGCTTCCTGTGGCATCGAAGCTGGCAAGGTGGTGCCTTATAAGCCCATTATTGAACAAGCGCTTGCGCAAAGCCCACACCGTCCCGATGCCTGCGTGATCAAGGTGCGCCCCGAATGCACGGTTGAGTTCAACGAGCGGGAATACGACTGGGAAACGCTGGTCAGCCAGGCGTCACCCGCCGAGTGCGTCGCCGTCAAAGGCACCGACCCGCTATATATCCTTTACACGTCGGGCACCACGGGAAAACCCAAAGGCATCGTGCGTGATACCGCCGGCTACGCCGTGGCGCTGGCGTACTCGATGGAGGCCATTTACGCCCTGGCACCTGGCGATGTGTTCTTTACCGCCTCGGATGTCGGCTGGGTAGTGGGGCATTCTTACATCGTTTATGGCCCGTTGCTGCATGGGTGCAGCACCGTCCTCTATGAAGGCAAGCCGGTTAAAACCCCCGATGCGGGGAGCTTCTGGCGGATTATCGAACAGTACCGCGTGACCAGCTTCTTCACGGCGCCCACGGCGTTCCGGGCCATCAAGAAAGAAGACCCGGAAGCAACGTGCCTTGAAAGGTACGACATCAGCAGCCTCAAGCACCTTTATGTGGCCGGTGAGCGGCTCGATCCGCCAACCTACCATTGGCTGGACGACCTGCTCGACGTACCGGTGATCGACCATTGGTGGCAAACCGAAACCGGCTGGCCTATCGCGGCCAATCTGCCGGGCATTGAGCCCATGCCCACCAAGGCCGGTTCGGCCACCGTGCCCGTGCCCGGCTTCAATGTGCAGGTGCTTGATCGTAACGGCGAACAGGCAGGCCCGCTGGAGCAGGGCAGCGTGGTCATCAAGCAGCCGATGCCGCCGGGCTGCCTGACCGGCGTCTGGGGTGATCCCCAGCGTTTTCACTCAGCCTACATGGCGGCGTTCCCTGGCTACTATCTGACCGGCGATGGCGGCTATTTTGACGAGCAGGGTTATCTATTCATCATGGGTCGCACGGATGACGTCATCAATGTGGCGGGTCATCGGCTTTCAACCGGGGAAATGGAGGAAGTGCTCGGCGGGCATCCGGCGGTTGCCGAGTGTGCGGTGATTGGCATTCACGACGACTTAAAGGGACAGTTACCCGTCGGCCTGGTGATCCCCAAGGATGGCTATCGCGAGGCGCCTGAAACCCTTGAGGCCGAATTGATTGCCCGGGTGCGGGAGACAATCGGCCCGATAGCCTGCTTCAAGCAGGTTATTGTGGTCGATCGCCTGCCCAAGACGCGCTCGGGGAAAATATTGCGCAAGCTGCTGCGCAATCTCGCCGACGGTCAAGAAGTGGGCATACCCTCCACCATCGATGACCCGACCAGCGTGGATGACGTGCATCGCGCCATGTGCGAGCACCAGATCGGCAGTGCCAACAAGGCGCCGCCGGTGATCTAGGCGATGGCGCAACCACTTTCAATGCGGTCGAGAAGGCGTATAATGCGCCTCTCACCGCACCTGGGTGCGCCATGCGTTGAGGGTTCCCTAACCCCTCGTCAACATAAAAAGGCCAGCCGCATGTTTGTTTTAAGCGATGCTCAGCACCGCCGTTGTCTCACCGTCATGGTGGCGTTTCATATCGGCATCATTGCTGCCAGCAACTACCTCGTTCAGCTCCCGTTTACCCTGTTTGGTTTCCATACTACCTGGGGCGCCTTCAGCTTTCCGTTCATCTTCTTGGCCACCGACCTGACCGTCCGGCTGTTTGGCAAGGAGCCCGCGCGTGCCATCGTGCTGCGGGTAATGCTGCCCGCGCTGGTGGTTTCCTACGTCGTGTCGGTGGTCTTTCCTCAGGGACGCTATGCCGGGCTCGAAGCGCTCGGCGAGGGCAATCTGTTTGTCGCGCGGATTGCGCTGGCGAGCTTTCTGGCCTACGTCATTGGTCAGTTACTCGATGTCCAGGTGTTCGACCGCTTGCGCCAATGGGTCTGGTGGGTCGCGCCGGTATTTTCCACGGTGCTGGGCAACCTGGCGGATACTTTTGCGTTTTTCTCGGTGGCGTTCTATCAAAGCCCGGATCCGTTCATGGCCACCCACTGGGTGGAAATCGCCGCCGTTGATTATGCCATCAAGCTGGCCATCAGCCTGATGTTTTTCCTGCCGCTTTATGGCTTGCTGCTAGCCTGGTTGACGCGTCGACTGGTGGTCTGGACGGATCAGTCCGACGCTGAACCGCGGACCGCCTAATTCCCCACTTTGAGTGACGAGGAGACCAGATGACAGATCCCGCACCGGTCGAATTGCAGTACCTGGACCAGCCATCGGATGAGCACCCCGACGCCATTCCCCTGGTGGTGATCCATGGGCTGCTGGGTAGCGCCGACAACTGGCGCTCCCATCTTAAAGTGTGGCAAACCTCGCGCCGGGTGATCGCCATCGATTTGCGCAATCATGGCCGCTCGCCCCATGCCGAAGGCATGAGTTACGCGCAAATGAGTGCTGACGTGCTTGCGCTGATGGACAAGCTATCGCTTTCCCGTGTCCACCTACTGGGACACTCCATGGGCGGGAAGGTGGCGATCAGCCTGGCCCGGCAAAACCCCGAGCGGGTGGCGTCACTGGTGGTGGCCGATATTGCCCCGGTAGCCTACGAGCACGGCCACGATGACGTGTTTGCGGCTCTTGCGCGGGTGAAGGAAGGCCAACCGGCTAACCGCCGTGAAGCCGATGACCTGCTGGCGGAACATGTCGATTCGCGGCCGACCCGGCTGTTTCTCGCCACCAACCTGGTGCGCAGCGAGCAGGGCGGTCTGACGTTACGTGTCGGGCTGGATCAGATCCGTAACGACTACGACGCGATCATCGGTCTGCCGTCGGGGGACGCTGCGTACCAGGGGCCCACGCTGGTATTACGCGGTGATGAATCGCCCTACGTCAGCGATGCGATGCTACCGACGCTGCGCGAGATACTGCCCAGCGCGCGCGTGGTGACGTTAAAACAGGCCGGTCACTGGCTGCACGCCGACCAGCCCGCTGCCTTTCAGCAGTCGGTGGATGTGTTCCTCAGCGCGCAACGTACCTGACAACTCAGTCGAGGGGCGTTATCGACAGACCGTGAGCGTCCGGATCGCGCAAAAAGCGTTGCAGGATGCGATAGCTGTCGATATCGAAGCTCGTCGCTGTTGGATCAAGGCGTTGCGCTTCATCAAGCGTTGCGGCACTGCCCTGATAGCACCATTGATGCACCACATGCCAGGCGACTTTTTCGCCGGTTTTTGATGCTTCCCGGATGGCAATACGCCCCGGCCACGGCCAAGTGTTCACCTGCTGCGGATGCAACGCCGCCTGTGCTCGCCGGGTATGTTCGGACAGCGTTTCATTCCCCCAGCAAGCGCCACGACACTTGCCTACCTGACTGCTGAAACAGCGGCCCTTGCCGTTTTCAAGGCCTAGTACCCGAGGGCAAAGCTGGTGCGTCTCGGCCAGCGTGCGTAGCGCCTGCCTGGCATCCCGGGCATTGCGAAACAGCCCGTAGAAAGCGCCTGACGCTGGCTGATCGAGGGCGGCACCACTCAGCAGTTCGGGCTTTGTGCCGTCATCCGGCCAGTGCCAGGTCGTCAGCTTGCGCTGCTTGCGCAACTGGCGATTCATGATCGGCAGCAACGTCTTTACCAACTGTGCTTCCCGCAGCTGGGCGCCCAGGTCGCCTGCGGTTTCTTCCCATTCAACGTGCTGTATCTGCTCGGTCAGGCGCATTTCCCTGTCATCCTGGCGGGCGCGCTGGAAATGGTCACGCACCCGGTCGCGCAGCCGGACGCTTTTGCCCACGTAAAGGGGCAGCCGGTTATGACCGTAAAAGAGATAAACGCCAGGCCCCGTCGGCAGCTGGTTGAGTATGTTGTTATCGAGATGGCTGGGCAGCTGGCCACGTTTGCGCTCTTCATCCAGCAGGGTTTGCCACACGTTGGCGGTAAACCGCTGCTGCCAGGTCTGCCAGACCTGCCACAGCGCGGCCACGTCGTGCTCGGCGCGGTGCAGGCCCGGCGTTTCGATCTGGTAGCGATCCAGCAGGGCGCCCAGATGATGGTGCTGCGCACCGGGCTCGATGCGTCGCGATAAACGCAGCGTACACAGCTGGGAGGGACGGTAATCGATACCACAGCGCTGAAATTCATGACGCAGAAAGCTTTCGTCGAAGCGCGCGTTATGGGCGACAAGAACCGCATCGCCAAGCCAGGCGTGAAGCGACTCGGCCATCTCCGCGAAAGGCGGCGCTTCGCGCACCATGTCGTCATCGATGCCGGTCAATTGGGTCACGGGAAAGGGGATACGGCACTCAGGGTAAATCAGGCTCGACCAGCGATCGGTGGGCCGACCCTCAACGATCTTGATCGCGGCGACTTCGGTAATCCGGTCCCGCGTTGCGCGTGTTCCCGTGGTTTCGACATCCATGATGACGTACGTCGTCTGACTCATGCAGTGGCCTTGCTACAGAGCATGGGGATCAACGGCCAGACGCGAGACCGGTAACACCGCCTTGCTGATTCCTTGCTTGAGTAGAAATTCCTCAAAGGCCTGATAGCGGCGATGATCCACTGCGCCAGGTGACAACGCAATTCGCCTGAGCAAATCCGGCCAGTTGGCCTTGTTGATGGGGTTGTCGAGTACCGGCTCGGCGCTGACCATGAGCTCCCACGCCGCATCGGGGTTTTCCAGCATCCAGTGATGCGCCTCTTCCAGCGCAGCCACCACGTGCACCCAGGTGCTGGCACGGCGTGCCGCCCCATCCCGGTTGGCAAGTAGCACCAGGCCATCGTAACGGGGAATGCCCAGCGTCTCATGGCGAATTACCTGAGTCTTGATCCCTTCGCTGGCCATCCGTTCGGGAAATGAACGAAAGGGAGCATCGACCACCGCGTCGACCTGATCCTCAGCGAAGCCTCGCCGGGTATCAAAATTGAGATTGACCGGGGGAGCCACATTGCCTGCTTGCGTCAGTGACTCAGGTATCAGGTAAGGAATAAATACCTCGCGGCCCTCGCGGGTCGAATAGCCATAGCGCAGTCTTGCCAGCTTGTCATGAGCAGGTTCTTCCTGTTCGCCCTTAATGACTAGCGCGGTCAATGGGGTTTCGATCAGTGTCGCGATGCGCACGATAGGGGCGCCATCGTGTACATAAAGGTGCAGCGTCGGCTGGCGACTCAGGGCAAAGTCGATTTCATCTGCCGCGAGCAACTTCACCGCCACGCTGGGTTCTGCCGGCGTCTGGAACTCGACCTGTATTTCCTGGGCAGCAAACAGACCGCGTTGCTGTGCGATGATCAAGCCCGCGTGCTGCGGACTCAAAAACCAGTCCAGCATGATACTGATCTGCTGAAGCGGCGGTGGCTCAAGAGGCGGCGGAGGGGTCACGGCAGTGGTAGGCGCTTCCTGTTCGGGCGCTTCCGATTCTGCATCCGAGGCCCACCAGGCAGGAGGCACCATCACCTCGCTGTTCAGTTCCAGCGGGTCGGCGCTGGTATTTTCCTGTGCCGCCGACTCATTTGCATAGGCCATTGATGTTACAAATAATAATGCAACCATTACCAGCAATGAAAAATACCGAGCGCGGCACAAACAAGTCAGCATCGTCAATAACTCCCCGTATACAGACATCGAAGTGTATCTGGCACGCAAAGCATCTGACTAGCCTTCTGTTGCGACTTGTGCACGGCCATAACGCAGTAAATTCAACGGTGCCATGCAATAATGGAAACGCTTTGAGAAGAGACGGAGAGACATGGACGCAATCTATACGTTTTTTTTGATCGGCGGTTCGTTGATGGCGCTCAGCATTCTGGGGAGTCGCCTGTCCGCCATGATGGGCGTGCCACTTCTTCTTATCTTCCTGGGGCTGGGAATGGTGGCCGGCGAAGAAGGGCTGCTGGGACTCGAGTTCGACGACTACTTCATGGCCTTCACGATCGGCCATCTCGCCCTGGCGATGATCCTGCTCGATGGCGGTCTTCGCACACGCCTCAAAACCTTCCGCGTCGGTTTCAGGCCGGCGCTTTCGCTTTCCACCTTCGGGGTGTTCATTACCAGCGCCATTGTCGGCGGCATCGCGATGCTGGTGTTCGACTTAACCCTGGTGGAAGGCTTGCTGGTCGGTGCCATTGTGGGCTCTACCGATGCGGCAGCGGTGTTTTCGATGCTCAGCGGGCGTGGTGTCAACCTCAACGAGCGGGTGGGGGCGACGCTAGAAATCGAGTCGGGTACCAACGATCCGATGGCCATTTTCCTGACCTTGATGCTGGTCGATATTCTGGTCGGCGATATTGGCGGCCCGCTCGAGACGCTGTTGTTTTTCCTCAGCCAGTTCGGTATAGGCCTGGTAGTCGGTATCGGCGGGGGCTGGCTGAGCGGCAAGCTGCTGCGCTGGCTAGACCTGGCGCCGGGGTTGTACGCCATGCTGGCCCTTGCGCTGGGCTTCAGCGTGTTCGGCCTGACCAGCGTGCTGGGCGGCAGCGGCTTCCTCGCCATCTACCTGGCGGGCCTGATGATCGGCAATCAACCCGGGCGTCACCTCAACTTTATATTGCCGGTACACGATGGCCTGGCATGGCTCAGCCAGATCGGGCTCTTCCTGGTGCTGGGGCTTCTGGTTACCCCCAGTGAACTCTGGGAAGTGGCGCTGCCCGCAGGGCTAGTGGCACTTGCGCTGATCTTTATCGCCCGGCCATTGGCCGTGCTGATTACCATCAAGCCGTTTTTCAAGTTTCGCTGGCGGGAAACCTGGTTCATTGCCTGGGTGGGGCTGCGCGGGGCAGTGCCGATCGTACTGGCCATTTTTCCGCTGATTGGCGGGGTAGAGGACGCGTCGCTTTATTTCAACGTGGCCTTCGCGGTGGTGCTGATGTCGCTGCTCATCCAGGGCGGTTCACTCACCCTGATGGCTCGGTGGCTCAAGGTTGAGGTGCCAGCAGGTACGACACCCGACCGGCGCGGGCCGCTCGGTATACTGCCCGAAAACGACTACGAGATGTTCGTCTACTCGGTTGAAAACAAGGATCTGGAGGACGTGCCGATCCGTCTGCTGCGGTTTCCATCCGGGGCGCTGATTTCCGCGCTGTTCCGCGAACACGCCATGCTGCACCCCAAAGGCAGCACGCGCCTCAAGCTTGGCGATGTGATCTGCGTCATTGGTCGCTCGGAAGACCTCAACGCGCTCAACCGGTTATTCAACGGCGATTCCAAGCTCAAGCGGGAACGGGCCTTCTTTGGTACCTTTACGCTTGATGGCAGTGCGCAGATGCAAGATATTGCCCAGGCCTACGGCTTGACCTTGAGCCCTGGCGAAAAGGAAATGACCCTGGCCGATTTCGTGTCGCTACGGGTAGGCGGGCACCCTGTGGTGGGTGACGACGTTGATTGGCACGGCATCCACTGGGTGGTCAGTAATATGGAAGGCGGCAAGATTACACGCGTCGGGCTAAGATTATACTAAAGGCGTTGACTTCCAAGGAAAAGCTGGTAGTATATGCATCCGTAAGCCGGAGGGATGGCAGAGCGGTTGAATGCACCGGTCTTGAAAACCGGCAAAGGTTAATAGCCTTTCCAGGGTTCGAATCCCTGTCCCTCCGCCACCTCAATAAAAAAGCCCCTGATTCGTCAGGGGCTTTTTTATTGTCTGGGAGTTAATTTATCCAATAATCGCCAGTCGATCTTTCCGGCGGTTGTGTTAAAAACGCCAGCATATAAAAACCACTGATGCATCATTAAGACCATAGCTCAACGCTACGTTCGCCAGCGAACGATGAGGGCTCGCACTAATGACCATACTGTCGGTGAGCGTGGCAAAGGAAATGCCTGAACAGGGACGTTGCGCTATGCGCTGCAAGGACTGCAGCGCCCCTTTCTGATAGTAGACCGCTGGTTTAATAATATCTCGTTATTCGCTTCGCGTTTTGTTCCGGGCGTTGAAGACCCGCTGTTCTCAATGATTCGCCTGACAGTTGTCGACTGTATGAGCCATCGACTTTTATTACGTATTGGCCAGCGCGCTGGAAGTAAGCGGCGTCGCCAATTTTACCCTCTAAACGACATACATATTCAGCAGTCCCTCGATTCCTCTGCAAGGAAACCGTTATGAAATCCGTCTTTGTCCTGATACTGGGAACGATTGCCCTGTTGCTGGCCATCACCACTCAGGATTTCCTCATTGCAAGATTTCTTCTGTCTGCAGTCGGCATCGCATTGTATGCGGTGGCGCTGAGTCCCGGGTCTGCGCGGGGGAGGTGAAGGTACCCTGGCACCGCTAGCTGAGAAAGCCAACCCGGAACACATTCAGCGCTCGACGCCGGTGAATCAAACCGCGTTCAGGGTCAGGGCTGCTTACAGCGAAACACGAGTGTCACTGGCACCTTGGCGTGATAGGCGAACAACTCCTATGGTGTCGGAAGACTTGGAGATGTAGCCACGTAAGCACTTGCGAGTTTAACTTAAAAGCTTTCCCACTCCGGTTGAGACTGCGTCATAGATTGAGAAGGGCTTTGCGGCTTGGATAAGCGTGCTGAAGCTGGCGTTGATACGGGCTGTGCCTGTTGTCGATTTTGACCAGCATCGGGCAGCTTGAAGACTTCCATCGCTTCTAGCAGACGCTTGGCATTTAATTGTAGGTTTCCCGCCGATTCCGCGCTTTCGTGTACCAGGCTGGCATTTTGCTGGGTCACCTGATCCATCTCAGTCACCGCCTGACCGACTTCTTGCACGCCCGCGCTCTGCTCAGCGCTGGCGTGGCTAATTTCCTTCATAATGTTGGTAACGCTTGAAATAGCGGCAACAATGTCTTCGGTTGATTTACTTGCTTCTTCAGCACGCTCGTTGCCGTGATTGACACGCTCTAAGTTACTGGAAATTAGTTTATTAATCTCGCTTGCCGCATCGGCGCTTCGTTGGGCCAGCTTACGCACCTCTTCAGCTACCACCGCAAAGCCTCAGCCGTGTTCGCCAGCGCGAGCAGCCTCAACAGAGGCATTAAGCGCTAGAATATTAGTTTGGAAAGCAATGGAATCAATGGTTGATATGATGCCGGAAATTTCTTTCGAACTAGTGTTGAGATCGTTCATTGTGGCGACGACTTGATGAACTGCTTCACCGCCCTGAGTGGCCGTTTTAGATGCCCGTGAAGCTTCCTGGCTGGCCTGCTCGGAGTTTTCTGCGTTGAGTTTAACCGTGCTGTTAAGCTCTTCCATTGCCGAAGCAGTTTCGGCAAGCGCGCTGGCTTGTTGCTCAGTGCGCGAAGAGAGGTCGTTATTGCCTTCAACGATTTGCTCGCTGTTGCTGGCAACAGCATCGGCCGATGCGCGCACTTTTGCGACGATGTCCTGTAACTGGCAAGCCATGGCCACCTGCGACGCCATGATACTTTGGGTATCGCCCTTTTTGAGGCGTCCCTGAATGGCTAGCTCTCCACGGCCGATGGCCTCGGCAAAGGCTTTGACTTCGTAGGGCTCGGCGCCTAGCTCCCTCAGTAGTTGGCGGGTTAACCAGTAGGCGATGCCACCCCCAAGGAGCAGGGCGAAGAGCGTGAGTCCCAGCATTTGCATCTGGAAACCTGACGCCGTGTCACGTGCGTCAGCGGTGGTCACATCATTCAATTGCTCCTGAAGGCCAATGAATTGATTGATGCGATTGAGCCACTCGGCGTAGGCAGGGCCCGCTTGTTCACGGAGCAAGGTTTCAGCATCGTCCAATCGACCCGCTTGGCGGTCACTAATCACTTGCTGTGTTAGTGATAGAGCCGTTGCGGCCTGGTCGTCGATGTTGGCAAGTAGGGTCTGCTCATCTTGGCCGGACGAGTATTCCTCAGCCACCTGGTGCTCACCTTCGGACGCAACCGTATAATCACTTTCCAGACGATCCATCTCTGCAAGTAAGCTGCCCAACCGATCCTCGTTTTGGGTAAGCACAATATCGCGCAGGGCGATGGCGCGATCATGCACGCTACCGCGCATATTTACCGCAAAACCCAGCTTGCTGCCGTTCACGTCATTAATCATGGTTAAATCACGGTCAATTTGATTCACCTGATAAATCCCGACCACGACCAGACCCACTAGCAGAGTGAGCAGGGTGGAAAAGCCAATCGCCAATCGAGTACTAATTTTCGCATTGGCCTTGAATGAAGATGCCACTATGTTTTCCTTAAGCGCCATGTCAGGCGCTTTATCGTTTGGTGTGTCAATGCCGTTTTAAGCAGTACTCATGTACTAGACTGGCATGCCACATATATTGAGGGTATGCCGAGGGTACTGATTTACAGGCTGGTTGCTATGCTGAAGTGTCTGGTTGCCATATCACTGCGGGGCGAGGCCTCTAAGGCCACGTCTCTAAAAAATGTAGTGCTTGGTAGGCATCAACTGGACGGCTGAACAGGTAGCCTTGGAGAACATCGCAGCCAAGCATGTAAAGTAGCTTTTGTTGTTCCTGGTATTCGACGCCTTCGCCTACCACCGTCAGGCCGAGGCCGTGAGCAATCCGAATAATGCCGCTCACCAAGTTTATGGCTTTTTCATCATGAGGCAGATCATCGATAAAGCTCTTGTCGATTTTAAGCATGTCAACCGGCAGGCGTTTGAGATAATTCAGCGAAGAATAGCCAGTACCAAAATCGTCCAATGCCAGAGAAATGCCGCGCTCTCGCAGCTTTTCCATGGTCAAAATAGCCTGATCGATATCGGTCAGCAGGCTCTCTTCAGTAAGCTCTAGCGTCAATCGCTCTGGAGGCAAGCTGTGCTCATCAAGCGTATGAAGAATCTGATCAACAAAATTGGGTTGATAAAACTGGTTAGCGGGAATGTTGATCCCGATTTTAAACGGAGGGTCGCTAGGCTTGATGGGCCAATGAAACGCTTTTTCACATACACACCCAAGCGACCACTCGGTAAGTAATCGTGACAGCCGAGCATTTTTTTCGGCAATGGGAACAAACTCGCCAGGGCTGATGATACCCAGCTCGCTGTCTTGCCAGCGTGCTAGTGCTTCAAAACCTGTGACCTTGCTGCCGTCGGCAAGCACCAGCGGCTGATAGTGTTGATACAGCTGGTTAGCAGAAAGCGCCGCGTCCAGGCGCTGCTCGACCTTGTGCCGGCGTAACGCGCTTTCTTCTGTACGCTGAGTGAAGACATGAATGCTGTCGTAGGTCTTGGGGGCTTTCAGAGCCGTTCTAGCCCTCTCCAGCAAGTCATCAGGGTTGACCCCGTCATCGGGCGACACGCTCACCCCGACATCAATGTTCGGATTAATAGTGTGACCATGAAGATCGATGGGAGCATTCAGCTTGTTGATGACGGGCTTGATGACGCCAAAGAGGTCGCGCAATGAGAAGATGGAAACCACCGCGCCAAAGCGATCAATATCGATATTGCCAGCGGTCAGAATACCGACGTCAGGGGCTGTAAGTCGCTCGGCGAGGCATTTGAGAATCGCGTTGCGGTATCGACGTCCATGTAGGCGACTAATTTCATCGAGGTTGTTCACTCGAAGATGCAAGACCACCAGGTGGTATGACTCTGTCTCAGCAAGCTGGACGAGATTGTCCAGAGTTTCTCCCAGGAGGGTCTCATCGGGAAGCCCCGTCCGTGTATCCCGCTGGTGGACACGGCTGGCACGATGTCGCATATCAAGAAGTTGCGAATTGAGGTTGAGCTGCTCTTCAACAATATTGCCAAACGCTTTCAGCCAAGATCGCTCGACCTCGTTGAGCGATCTTGGTGCCGTATCGCTTATGCAGAGGGTGCCAATAGCATTATGGCAAGGATCTCGCAACACGATCCCCGCGTAGAAACGATTACAGGAACATGAAATCAAGCTTTGGCAGGTATCGAGCAGATCAATTTCCTGCGTGTCGGACACCTCAAAATAATCTTGCTCTAAATCTTTTGTCCCGCAGGGGCATTCATATGGGAGTTCCATGCCGTCCAGCCCGACGGACGATACTATTCGCTGGCTTCCATCATCGAATAACGAGATGAAAACGATGGAAGTGTTGAAGACCTGTGAAACCAGGCGGATGTAACAGTCGAAATGTGCAGCGGGAGCAGCCTTCTGGGTCGAGCACGAGCGAGACGCGGCGAGCTGGGTCGTGTCCTCTTGCAAAGGGTCCAGAGGATGACGGTCTTCTTCCATAAGGCGTGCCTGATAATGTTGAGCACGTAAAAAACAGCTGGAAGGGCGTCGCCAGTCGTGTTTTAAACAATGTGGAATGATCTAATCATTTCTGCTGATATCTTTCAAACAACGTCTAGTGGTTTCTTTGTATATGCTAGCTCATGGCGGCGCGTAAAATCATGCTGGCGTTAACATAAGCGATGATCATTCTCATTAAAAAGTCCTAAGATACCCGTTGACAAAGAGCCGCGCCCACCATTGACCGAATATACCGATACACAGGCATTAGCAGAGGTGCGCGAAGTGGATCCACAAGACGTTTCCGGCTCAACGATAAGGGTGCTGGTCATCAATGAAAGCGGCTTCATCCGCGAGGGGCTTTGCAGGGTCATCGAGCGTTTCTGGAGAGTCGAGGTCGTTGGAGGCACCTGTTTCGCTCATGACCTGATAGAGATCGCGGAAGATCTGCGGGTCGATGTTGCTCTGATCGACTCACAATACCCCAGCCAAACGGGGTTTCATGCCGCTCGAAGCCTTCACGAAAGTGGTGTTGAGGTAAGGGTCGTCATCTTATCGGTGAACCCCAGTTTGGCGGATGTAAGGCGAGCGTTCCAGGCGGGAGCAAGCGGTTTCCTGCTGCGGGACGCTGGCATCAGCGACCTTGAATTAGCGCTGTACGCAGCGGCGGAGAGTGAAATATTCCTGTGCCCAACCCTAATTAAACGTCTGCATGATGCCGACGGTTTTCTGAAAGACGTCAACACTTATACCCGTATGCCGCAGAACCGCGATTCGATCGATGATCTGCTTCTCGAGGCACTGCGCTTGGGTATCCTGCATCAAGATTATTGATCAGGGTTTTTACGTATACTGCTTTGTCATTCAGTGAGTTACCTTGCGGCATCGAGTGTGCTTCTGGATTTACGACTTTCCCAGGAACGAAGCGAAGCGCCTAATGACTCCATTGTGCACGATCGGGCCCGTCCTCAAGAGAGAAGGCCGATTTTAGGCTGCACCCTGTCAAAGTTTACAGCATAATCCCATGAAATATAAAGATAACACCATTCAGGTACTGTTGGCGGATGAACATCAGCTGATTCTCTCTGCCATTAGTTCCCTGATCGAAACCTTCGACGGCATGACCGTTATCGCTGAAGTGGTTTCTGAGCGGCATCTCCTGGACGCCGACGGGGTATATAACGATGTCGATGTGGCACTGATTGATGCCATGGTGATTTCTCTGGAGGGTATGTCGTCTTTAAGCCGGATAAGAAACCTGCTCCCCAAAGGTCGCATCGTGGTTCTGTCGGATTACTCCAGCGACTCTTTCATCCGACGACTTTTCGAAGAGGGCGTCGCTGGTTTCCTTCATAAAAATGCAGACGTTGATGCACTCGAAATGGCCATTCAGAAAGCGGCATCGGGGGAGCGTTTTGTGCTTACTCCTATGGAGCCTGAGCCGTTTGTCGCAGCAGCCCCCGCCAAGGAGAGCTCGATCATTCGAGATAATCCCCTTACACCCCGTCAAAGTGAGGTTCTGGAACTGGTGGCCAAAGGCTTCAGAAGCAAGGCCATTGCCGATCAGCTAAATGTCAGTATAAAAACCATCGAAACCCACCGCGCCGATATCATGCACCGTCTGGGGGTTCGGCATACGGCAGGGCTTGTTCACGAAGCTCTTCGGCTTGGCTTGATGGTTTCACCGAACGAAAAAGATGAAGCTGAGTGAGCGAATGCCTTTGTATATCTCCCCAATGCAATGTATTGATATCGTATCCACTTCTTCATGATCATGACTGTTATTAATGCCTTCATTTCACGTTGCGCACGGGCTCTCCGGCGGCCATCTTCAAACGCTGTATAGCCCGCTTCTTCGACCTGCGCTCTCCCTGCCGCGGCAACGCGAGAGGTTGACGCTCCAGGATGGCGACTTTCTGGATCTCGACTGGCTGGGCGAGGCCAATGACGACACGCCATGCGTGATACTGCTGCACGGCCTCACCGGCAGCTCGTCCTCGCGTTATATTCTGGGTCAGCAGCAAGCGTTGACCTTGCAGGGGTGGCAGAGCGTCGCGGTCAATTGGCGTGGCTGTTCTGGCACGCCTAATCGTCTGGCCAGAGGCTATCACTCAGGGGTGAGTGAAGATCTAGCCGAAGTGGTCGACGTGCTGGCCGCACGCCGACCCGCCCAACCCCTGGCGGCCATTGGTTATTCGCTGGGTGGCAATGTGCTGTTGAAATATCTGGGTGAACAGGGCGGTGCTACGCCATTGATGGCGGCTGCTGCGGTATCGGTGCCGTTTCGTCTCGACCACAGCGCCGAACGCATCAGCCAGGGGATGTCGCGACTCTATCAGGCACGCTTCCTGCGTGACCTACGACATTATATGGCCAACAAGCGTCACCAGTTCGCCATTAACGGCGACCCCGACGAGTACACAAAACTGCTTGAATTGGGGGCGCTCAAGGGGATGACAACCCTGTGGGATTTCGATGACCGGGTAACCGCGCCGCTGCATGGCTATGCCAGCGCCAGCGATTACTATCAGCGCTGCAGCAGCCTGTATTTCCTGTTTTCGATTCGTGTGCCGACGCTGATCGTCCAGTCCCAGGACGATCCGTTTGTGTACCCGCACAGTGCCCCTAAGCCCTCGGATTTACCAGACGATGTAACCCTGGAATATCACCCCAAAGGGGGGCATGTGGGCTTCATTGAAGGCGCACCTTGGTCGCCCGGGTACTACCTGGAAAAGCGGCTGCCCGCGTGGCTGTCAGCGTCGCCGTTGACCGCAAAAAATGGAGAACCTGCGCCTAGAGCCTCTCTTCCAGCCAGGCGGTGAACGCTGCCCAAGAGCGTTCGTCGGCACGCTCATGGTAGGCATCGCTTCCAAACACGCTGAAGGCATGGGGCGCGCCGGAATAAATACCGACTTCGTAGGTAACGTCAGCGCTTTCAAGCTCTTCAGCCAGCGTGGCCACATCCTCAAGGCTCACTGACGTGTCGGCTCCACCATGGGCGATCAGGATAGGCGCGGTATCGCTTGAATAAGTCTGGCCGTCGGGCGTCGTCAATCCGCCATGGAAGCTGGTATAGGCGGCAATGCCGTCTGCTTCGCCGGAACGGGCGATTTCCAGCGCGACCGCACCGCCAAAGCAGTAACCCGCAATGACCGTCTGTTCGGCTGCACCTTCTTTCCTGGCTTGCGCCAGGCCACCGAGAGTGAGGGCGCGCATGCGTTCGCGATCTTCATAGAGACGGTGGGTGGCGGCGCGCTTATCCTCAACCGCCTGGGGGCGGTTACCTTCGCCAAACAGGTCAACAGCAAACACATCGTAGCCTACATCGGCCAGCATATCGGCGCGTTCACGCTCGTAATCATCCAATCCGTCCCAATCGTGAACAATCAGCACACTGCCTTTGGCGTCGCCACCACCTGAAACAAAATAACCCAGGAAATCTTCGTCATACACGTTGTACGCAATATCTTGCCCGGCGGGAGAAAACGCCAGCGCCGCCTGGGCGAGGGATAGCATGGCGATAGTGCTGGTGGGGAGCAGAATCTTTTTCATGGTATTGTTGTCCTATAGGGTGTCCAGCAAGCATAGTCACTCTTGATAAACTGATACAGCGTTGCAAGAGTGATACAACGTTGAAATTGTATCAGCGTAGAAGACAAAAGCTTGCGTCTGGAACTCGCTAACGGCATGCTTGTCCACTGTTCGACAGATCATTACGGAGCATGAACACATGAGTTACAACGACTCACATATTGCGCAATCAGCCTCTGGCGGTGTAGCCAATTCGGTTAGCACCAACAAAGTGCTGCGTAACACCTACGCGTTGCTGGCGATGACGCTACTGTTCTCTGCAGCCGCTGCAGGGGCCGCCGTCGCGATGGGCGTTCAGCAAATGAACATCTTCGTGTTCTTCATTGGTGCCTATGGGTTGATGTTCCTGGTCCATAAAACCGCCAATTCAGCGATGGGTCTGCTGGCCACTTTTGCCTTCACAGGCTTTATGGGCTTCACGCTGGGGCCGATACTTTCTGCCTACCTGGCGTTGCCCAACGGCGGCGCGTTGATCATGAATGCCCTGGCAATGACCGGCGTCACCTTCATCGGCCTTTCTGCTGTTGCCTTGATAACCAAGAAAGATTTTGGCTTCCTGGCCAACTTCATGGTGGCCGGTGCGATTGTGCTGGTGCTCGCGATGGTCGCAGGGTTGATCTTTAATATCCCCGCGCTGTCGCTGATGGTGTCAGCTGGCTTTGTACTGTTTTCGTCTGCGGCGATTCTTTATCAAACCAGCGAAATCATTCACCGCCAGGGTGAGACCAACTATATCTTGGCCACCATCACATTGTTTGTGTCCATCTATAACCTGTTCATCAGCTTGCTATCGCTGCTCGGGTTCATGAGCAGCGACTAATGGCTTGATGTGCTGACAAAACGTAATATCGCGGCAGACCCTATTCATTTAGGGTCTGCTTTTTTTATTCTGGGCGTCAGGGCAGGGTCACCAGGCAGGTAACCACTGATCAGCGATAGGTGAGCAAGATGGACTATGGACTATTAGTAATGGGCGCCCCCTATAGCGACCCGGCACCTCATTCGGCGTTGCGGTTTGCCGAGGCAGTGCTGGCAAGAGGGCATCGACTGACAGGCGTTTTCTTTTATCATGACGGCGTGCATAACGCATCGTCGCTTATGACCCCGCCGCAGGACGAGCTCAACCTGCGCAAAGCCTGGAAGGCGCTTAACGAACGCCACGGCGTACCGCTGGATGTATGTATTGCCGCCGCGTTGCGGCGTGGTATCGTCAGCGAGGCCGAAGCAGCGCGTCACGGGCACAGCGCCTATAATCTGGAAGCGCCGTTTGAGCTAACCGGATTAGGGCAGCTGTTAACGCTACAGCAGCGCTGTGACCGCTTGATTACCTTTGCCAGTTGAGGCCGCCCATGCACGCATCCGAAGATTTTCTGGTAATCATCCGCCACGCGCCGCATAACGCCAGCTGGCTCCGCGAAGGCCTGGACGCCGCCCTGGTGGCCGCCGCCTTCGGGCAATCCGTCAGGCTTTTGTTCATGGGCGAGGGCGCACTGGCGCTGTGCAAGGCACAGCAGGCCGGCGCGCCGGGGCAAAAAGCCAGTCTGCCGACAATCGACATGCTTGAGATGTACGATATCGATCAATTGAATGTCCCCGAGCGAACGCTCGACGAGCTGAACATCGGGCTGGAATCGCTGGTGGATGGCGTCTCAACGCTGACCGACGCCCAGGTTAATGCGCTGTTCAGCCAGAACCGTCCGATACTCAACTTCTAGAGAGCCTCATGACCCTGCATATTCTGACAACTGCGCCCAACAGCGACCCCGCCCGGCAGGTCGAACAGGCTCTCAATGCAGGCGATACCCTGCTGCTGATCGAAGCAGCCGTCACCGCCGCACTCGACCCCCAGTTGAACTGCTGGACACAACCTGCGTATACGGTATGGTTGCTTGAGGAAGATCTGGTGGCCCGAGGCCTTGGGAACATTGCCAAGAAGCATCAATTGGCGACCGTCAACATGGACGGGTTTGTCGCCTTGACCGAGCAGCATGAACAGTCGGTCACCTGGTATTGAGCCACCTGTGCCAGTCAAAAAGACCTTGGTGTACCGATCGACATGAACCTATCGTCATGAAAGAAAGGGCTAACCCGTGAATACACCGATGGAAAACGCCGACGTACAGGTACCACTTGATCCGGAAGGGTATCTTGCCGACCTGAATGACTGGTCTGAAGCCGTTGCCGAACAGCTCGCCGATGATGAAGGGGTCGAGCTGACGCCCGACCACTGGGAAATCATCCGCCTGGTGCGAGACTTTTACGCACGCTACGAAATGGCGCCCGCCATGCGCCCCCTCGTCAAAGCCACACAGCAGGCGCTGGGCAGTGAAAAAGGGCGCTCGATTTATTTGATGCAGCTATTTCCAGGCAGTACTGCCAAAGTCGTGGCCCGAGTTGCCGGCCTGCCCAAACCGACCAACTGCCTTTGACGGCGCCAGGCATCGCTGTGGTTTGGCACCATATGCTGTACCCGGGTTATGATGCCACCGCATAAGGTAGGCCAAGCAGTGCTTTCAGATGGGCCTCTACGCCACTGGCCAGCGAGGTAGGGTTGTAGCCGCCCTCAAGTGACGATACCAGCCGGTTATCGGCGTAGAGCGTGGCAATTTCCATTGCCATGTGGGTGATCCAGTAAAAATCCTCGTCGGTCAGGCAGATATCGCCCATGGGGTCGTCGCGGTGAGCGTCAAAGCCCGCGGATATCAGCACCAGGTCAGGCTTGAAGCGGTGCAGCGCCGGCAGCCATTGATTTTCGATCAGGCGGCGGAATTCGGGCCCCTCAGTGCCGACTTCCAGCGGCGTGTTGACCACGTTCTGCCATTCGCTGCGCAAATACCGCCACGGATAGAACGGGTATTGGAAGCTTGTGCATATCAGCACGCTGGGGTCATTCTTGAAGATATCGATGGTGCCATTGCACTGGTGTACGTCAAAATCCAGCACGGCAATCCGCTGGGCACCGTAGCGCTCCTTGGCGTAAGCCGCCCCCACGGCAATGTTGTTGTAGAAGCAAAACCCCATGGCTTCAGCCGCTTCAGCATGATGTCCGGGTGGCCGAATCGCGCAGAATACGTTGTCCGCCTGGCGCTTGAATACCTGATCAATGCCTTTGATAACCGCACCGGCGGCTAGCCGTGCGGCCTTCAGGCTGTCAGGATTCATGAAGGTGTCGTTATCCAGCGGCACAATCCCTTCGTCAGGCAGGCATTTAGTCAGGGCGTTGAGATGCCGCTTGGCGTGAACCCGGCCAAGCGAGGCCTCATCCGCTTCCTTGGCATCGGCCTGCATGGTTTGCTGTAATAGGCCTGACAACGACAGACGCGCGCGAATGGCCTCCAGTCGCTGAGGGTTTTCGGGGTGATCCGGTCCCATGTGATGTAATAAGCAGTCTGGATGGGTAAGGTAGGCAGTGATCATTCAAGCGCTCCAGGATGGGTAGCATCACCTTA
This sequence comes from Vreelandella gomseomensis, assembly GCF_031451645.1. NCBI lineage: Bacteria > Pseudomonadati > Pseudomonadota > Gammaproteobacteria > Oceanospirillales > Halomonadaceae > Vreelandella > Vreelandella gomseomensis. The sequence continues at coordinate 91,187 of NZ_JARWAI010000005.1, forward strand.
ATCGCGACACGCTGATGCGCGACAGTGTCCATAAGTCTTACATCGCGCGGCACCGCTCAAGGAGAGGCAAACGTGAGCACACGTTTCTTGCACCATTTTTTTGAACCCCGCTCGCTGGCCGTTATCGGCGCGTCGGAGAATCCGGCCTCGCTAGGCGGCCTGGTGCTGCGCAACATCCATGAAGGTGGCTTCAAGGGACAGCGTTGGGCGGTCAACCTGAAAGGCTATGATCAGGTATTTGGTGACCCCTGTGTCAAACGCGTCGACGACCTTCCCGAGATTCCCGACCTTGCCATCATCTGTTCGCCCATCGAGGGCGTGCCCAAGTTGATTCAACAGCTTGGCAAGTTTGGTGTGAAAGCGGCGCTGGTACTGTCCGGCGGTGCCTACCTGGATCGCGACAAGGGCAACAAGGGATCGATCCGCGAGCGCATGCTGAGCGCGGCCCGCGAATCCGGCATCCGGGTGCTGGGCCCTGAATGCATGGGCTTGATCGTGCCCGCCAAGAAACTCAACGCCTCCTATGCCAGCCAGCCGGTCAAGGCAGGACGGGTGGCGTATCTAGGGCAGTCGGGCATGCTCGCCAATGCCATGATCGATTGGGCCGCCGGGCGCGATGTGGGGTTTTCCCACCTGATTACCGTGGGCAACAGCGTTGATGTCCTGCTGCCGGATATGATCGATTACGTGAACCAATTTTCGCCGGCCCAGGCAATACTGCTCCACCTTGAGCGAATATCCGACGCGCAGCATTTCATGACAGCGGTGCGAGACGCTTCCCGAAATCGGCTCGTGCTGGCCATTAAAAGCGGGCGTACCTTTGCCTCGGACATCTCCGGGATGGCACCGACCCCCGGCATCGCCAATCGCGACGTGGTGTTTGATGCGGCCTTCTCCCGCGCTGGCGTGGTGCGCGTCGACGACTCCGACGAGCTGCTCGACGCCCTGGAAACGCTGTCGCGCATGAAACCGCTGCGCGGCGATCGGCTGGCGGTGGTGTCCAACGGTTTAGGCCCAGCCATGCTGGCGATCGACAAACTGATCAGCGCCGGGGGCAAACTGGCGGAGTTCAGCGACGATACTCAGCAGGCACTGCGCAAGAGCGAGATCGAGGTCAGCAAACCGGGGGAAAATCCCGTTGATCTCGGCGGCAATGCCACCCCTGAGCGATTTGTCGAAGCGCTGCGAATCGTGGCCGCCGACACCAATGTGGATGCGGTTCTGGTGGTGCATGCGCCGACGCGACTCGCCCCTTCGCTGGTGACCGCCCAGGCGCTGATAGCCAACCGCAAGTCGTTCCGGCGTAACCTGTTGACCAGTTGGATGGGATTGAAGGAGGCGTTGAATGCCCGCCACGAATGCAACCTGGCGGGCATTCCTACCTATATTTCGCCCGAAAAGGCGGTCAAAGCCTTCATGCACATGGTGGATTACCAGCGCGTGCAGCAATTGCTCCAGGAAACGCCCCCCAGCCTGCCATTTACCACCAGCGCCACAATCCGCGCTCAATGCCGTACGCTCATCAGTGACGCCAAGGCCGAGGGGCGGCAGACGTTAAGCCACTCGGAAACCGCCCAGGTGCTCGAGGCCTACGGCATTCCAGCCGCCACGAGCATTTACCTTACCCGTCCCGAACAGGCGCTGGAGGCGGCCACTCGGATTGAAGGCCCCAAAGCGTTGAAGGTCGTTCACGAAGGAAATTGTCGGCCTTATCGCTATCGCAAGCACCCGCATAAAATATCGGCAGGGCTGCTCCAGGATCTGGAAACCCCCGAGCAGGTGGCAGATGGAGTACGCCGGCTGGGCGAAAAAGTCAACGAAAAATTCCCTGAAAATGCCATTCATGAGTATTGCTTGCAGCCCATGCAGCGCGGCAAGCATTCCATGCAGGTATGCGCGGGCATCACGAGGGATCCGGTATTCGGGCCGCTGATCGTGTTTGGTATCGGGGGTTACAAGGTTAACATTCTTGCTGACCGGCAGGTGGCATTACCACCGCTCAACATGGGACTGGCCGCCGACGTGGTCAATCGCACCCATGCAGCTTCATTGATACGCGAGCATTCGTCAGACCCTGACCGTGATACCCAACATTTATGCCAACTGCTGGTGAAACTCTCGCAAATGGCCTCGGACCTTGGCGAGCTGCGCGGGCTGGAGCTCAACCCCTTGCTGCTCAACCGGGACGGCATCGTCGCGGTCGACTTCGCCATGGACTTGGGGCCGCCGGCGCGGTTTGCCATCATGCCCTATCCGGAAGAGCTGCGCGAATGGGTCACGCTGAAGAACGGCTGGCAGGTGGAGGTACGTCCCATCCGCGCCGAGGACGCGCCGTTGATCACCAATTTCCACCGCCAGCTGTCTGAAGAAAGCATCCGTTTTCGCTATTTTCATAACAAGTCGAATCTAACCCAGCGCGATCTATCGGTGCTGTCGCATATCAATTACGACCGCCAGATGGCCTTCATTGCAGAACACCAGCGCGACGATGGCAGTAAGGAGATGCTGGGCGTGGTGCGGGTGTGGAACGATCCGGATAACATCCGCACGGAGTTTTCGGTGATCATCCGCGACGACCTTCAGGGGTTGGGGATCGGCAGTCTATTGATGAAGAAAATGATCGACTACTGCACCAGCATCGGTACGCTGGAAATGGTGGGCAAGATCATGGCGGACAATCACCCCATGCGGGCATTGATGAAGCACCTGGGCTTCACCTGCCGCTATAACATGGAAGAACAGGTGATCGATGCCATCATGCGGCTCAACGAGCCCGAGAGCGAATGGCAACGCCATCGCCTGGAAAGCCTGCCTGACTGAAGCCGTTTTGCCCGCCGCTGGCCATTGATAGAACCAGCAATGAAGCACAAGCGGCGGGCAGCGCGTCAGGGAGCCAGGCGGAAAGAACTCCATTCACCGCCGTCGCGACGTTCGTAGCGGATGCGGTCGTGGAGGCGGCTGGGCTGGCCCTGCCAGAATTCGATCATGTCAGGCGAGACGCGGTAGCCGCCCCAATGAATAGGGCGTGGGATATCCTGCCCCTCGTAGGCCTGCTCGAAGCGTTTCTGACGCTCTTCGATCCAGTTGCGGTTGGGTATTACCACGCTTTGGGTGGCAATCCAGGCGCCCAGCTGACTACCCCGGGGGCGGCTGGCGAAATAGTCATCGGACTCTTCTCCAGCGACTTGTTCCACCGACCCTTCGATGCGTACCTGCCTGGAGATGGAAGGCCACCAGAAGGTGAGGGCTGCATAGGGTACGTTGCTGAGCTCGCTGCCCTTGTGGCTATGGTAGTTGGTGAAAAAGACCATGCCGTGCTCGTCGAACCCTTTCAGCAAGACCACACGCGCATGGGGACGGCCTTGGCTATCCACCGTCGCCAGCGTCATGGCGTTGCCGTCTTTGCCTTCCTGCTCGAGTGCCAGGGTGAACCACTCATCAAACAGGTCTAATGGATCATCAGGGGCCTGGGACTCGTCGAGCCGACCTCCTTCATAATCACGCCTGATATCCGCTATGTCGCGTGCCATTGCTAGGCTCTCCGTCAAGAATTTTTACCATGGTGGCGGGTGTGCTGACAAAGCTCAAGTAGCAAGCATTGCAATAAAACATAACGTTTCAATGCGTTATACACCCAGCCAACCAAAACGTTATGCCAGTGCCTACCTCTCATCATAATGGAAATCAGTGGGTCGCGCTGTCGATCCTGGTGTTTGTTGTGGCTATTTCTCGGCGCTGGTTGATACACATCACTGCGGCGCGCGAAGCTGGCGACTGCGAAATCGCGCGTACGCCATGCAGCCAGTAAACAAGGCAAGCGACAGCAGCGCTTCGGCAACCCCGCGCATGACCTGTGTGGGCAGCGTGGCCACCATCACGCCCTGGCTAAAATACAACAGGCTGACAAAGGCCAGCCATGCATGCCCGCGCGGGCGTTTGCCAAGAATGGACGGTAGAAACAGCACCAGCGGCAGCACAAACGCAATCATCGGCCGCCAGTTGAAGACGTCGCCCTGCACCATGAATCCGCGAAGCAACATCATCACCAGCAACAGGCCAAAACTAGTCAGCACCCATTGCCTGGCCCTCAGCGTCAGCAGGTCGATACCGTGGCGTTGCTCAAAGCGCTCCAGCCACTGCCTCATGACGCCTCCTCGCGCATCTTCTGCATGGCCAACGCGAGCTTGGCCAGTCGTTTGCCCTGGGCAACGCACAGGGCACGTTCGTGTTCATCCACCGAGCGGTCGCTGCGCGGCCCGGCAAGGTGACTTGAGCCGTAGGGCGTGCCGCCGCTTTGCGTGGCAAGCAGTTCCGTCGCGCTGTAGGGAACACCTGCATACACCATGCCATGGTGGAGCAGGGGGACCAGCATGGTCAGCAGCGTGCTTTCCTGACCGCCGTGCAGGCTGGAGCTGGAGGTGAAGGCGCTCGCTGGTTTGTCGATCAGGGCGCCGTTGACCCAGAGGCTGCTGGTGGTGTCGAGAAAATACTTCAGCGGCGCGGCCATGTTGCCAAACCGAGTGGGGCTGCCCAGCGCAAGGCCGCTGCAGTGACGCAGGTCGTCAAGCTCGGCGTAAATCGCCCCCTCGTCGGGAATCTCGGGCGTTGTCGCCTCGCTGGTGGGCGACACCGATGGAACGGTACGCAGGCGAGCTTCCATGCCGGCTACCTGTTCGACACCCGCGGCCATCTGCTGCGCCATGGTGGCGGTGGCACCCGAGCGCGAATAATAGAGTATCAACACATAAGGTAATGAACCGGACATAGTAGCTCCAAAATAGTAACGCCAAACGAGAGATGGCCTTAGGGTACCAGAGCAACGTAGGCAGCCGGTAATGGCACGCGCAGGCCTTGTGCATTAGGCAACCGCTGATATACCCAGGCGCGGCTGCCGTCAGCCAGTTGCTTTTCGACGCGCTCGTAGCGAATACCCAGGCGCTCGTAACGGTCGAGGCGGGCGAGCTGGTCGGCGGTGACGCTCAGGCGAAGGCCTTCCACCTGGCTGCCAGGCGAAGGCGATAAATCGAGCCCGTTGCGCTGATGGTCTTCAAGCGTGGCCGACTGGGGGTCGCCCGAGCTGCCCATCACCACCCAACGAACCGGCGCATAACGCAGCGTGCCATAGACAAACACTTGGTGTTCGCGCTGCTCGATATCGGCAAGCTCGTCGGGTCGCTCATAAAACCAGGGGCTGAGCATGGTCAGCCACAGCCAGCCCGCGAGTCCCAGCAGCAGTATTGCACAAAGTGCTAACAGGCGTTTGGCCCAAGCCATGGTGATGTCCTTATGCGACTCGTAAGGCGACTAGCGTGGCGTGACATTGCGTGGAAGACAAGCGTAACAATATGCTTAAGCAATCGATATGGGTTTGTTACGATGTATTGCCTATCCAATCGGAGAGCCTGCCATGAATCAGCAACTTCGTGATGAGATGGATTTTAGCGCGCTCGTCGGCGACGTTAAGCCGCTCCCCCGGCATAATCGTGCGGATACAGGCCCCCGGCGCCAGCAACCCTCCGAGGCGCAACTGGCCAGACGCGAGCGCGCCGAATCGGCAGTTGAAGAGCGTAATTTTCTGTCCGATGATTTTGTCGATCTCGTGCCGGCCTTCGATCCCATCGAATTTCGCCGCGAAGGCATTCAACAGGGGGTGGTCGATAAATTAAAGCACGGCGGCTACCCGGTTCAGGCTCAGCTGCATCTGCTGCGGCGTCCCCTTGCAGAATGCCGAGGGCTGATTTTCCCTTTCATTCAGGATGCTTACGCCAACGACTTGCGTTCGGTACTCATCGTTCACGGGCGCGGGCGTGATATCGACAGCCCGCCCAATGTGCTGCGCTCCTACGTTGCCAAATGGCTCCTTCAGTTTGATGAGGTGCAGGCCTACATTTCCGCCCAGCCCTCTGACGGCGGGCTGGGCGCGACTTGGGTCATGTTGCGCAAGAGCGACCGAGCCAAAGCCAATAACCGCGAACGCCAGCAGAAACGTCGGGGCTGACCGCTGACGCAAAAGGGCCGCCATTTAGGCGGCCCTTTTTGGGGGGAATGACCACGGTTGCGCTGCTTAGCTGTCGGCGTTCAGGCGCTTTTCAAACAGCGCCTGGCGCTCTTCGACATCAGGCTGATAGCGCACGCTGAAGGCATTAAGTGCGCGCAGGGCATCGTCAGGGTGCTGGTCGTCGCGCAGGGCCATGGCATTGAAACCGCAGCGCTGCATGTAATTCAACTGGTCGACCAGCACATCACCCACCGCGCGGATTTCACCGCGATAGCCAAACCGCTCGCGCAGCAGGCGCGCGATGGAGTAGCCACGGCCGTCGGTGAACGCCGGAAAATCAATCGCGATCGCCGGGGCCGCGCTGATGCTCTTGACCAGTTCGGCGGTCAATTCGCAGTCGCTGGGCAGCAGCGGTGCCAGCTCGGTATCCTCCTGATTGGCCTCCCAGAGCGCCAGGGGGACAAACGCCGGGCGCTGCTCGGGGAGCGCCTCTGCATCGTAGGACACGCACCAGGCGTTTTCCGCCGCCAGTTCACCGTCGGCGATCAGATGGTCGACGTGCACCGGAGCCATTGATGGCGCATCGCCCGCCGTGGCATTACTTGGCATAAACGTGCTCCTTAAAGGGTTTCAGGCCAATGCGGCGATAGGTATCCAGGAAGCGCTCGTCTTCGTGACGCTGTGATACATATACCTGGAGGACTTTCTCGACCACACCGGGGACGTCTTCACGGAAGAACGACGGGCCAAGGATTTTACCCAATGAGGCGTCGTCGGTGGCGTTGCCGCCAATCGATACCTGGTAGTACTCCTCGCCCTTCTTGTCGACGCCCAGGATGCCGATATGGCCCACGTGGTGGTGGCCACAGGCATTCATGCAGCCGGAAATATTGAGATCCACAGGCCCCAGGTCGTAGAGGAAGTCGAGGTCTTCAAAACGTTCCTGCAGAGCCTGAGCGATGGGGATCGACACGGCATTGGCCAGACTGCAGTAGTCGCCGCCGGGGCAGCAGATAATATCGTTGAGCGTGCCCACCGTCGGATTGGCCATCCCCAGGGCGTCTAGCTCCTTCCAGAGCGCTTTGAGTTCATCCACCGGTACGTCCGAAAGAACCAGGTTCTGTTCGTGGGTCACGCGGACTTCGCCAAAGCTGTAGCGGTCGGCGAGGTCGGCAATCGCATCCATCTGGTCGGCCGTGACATCCCCCGGGGCGTGTTCGCGGCGTTTCAGCGACAGCGTCACGGCCTTGTAGCCGTACACCTTGTGGTCGGTGACGTTATTGGTCACGAAACGCGCGAAGCCACGATCATCCTGGCGTAGGCGCTCGAACGCCGCCACGGCAGCTTCGCCCACCTCGCGACGCTCAGGCTCGAGGAAGTGGGCTTTCGCCGCATCCACGGCGGCCTGATTGAGCGTTTGCGGGCCGTCTTTCAAGTGCGCCCACTCTTCCTCGACGCGGCGGCGATATTCTTCGATACCCAGCGCCTTGACCAGGATCTTGATCCGCGCCTTGAACTTGTTGTCACGGCGGCCAAACTGGTTGTACACCCGCACACAGGCTTCCAGGTAGGTCAGCAGGTGCTGCCAGGGCAGGTCGTCGCGAACCACATCGCCGATCATCGGCGTGCGGCCCAGGCCACCACCGGCGAGTACCCTGACGCGCAATTCGCCTGCGTCGTTGTACCACAGCCGCAGGCCGATATCGTGAACCTGAATGGCCGCACGATCCTGCGCGGCGCCGCTCACGGCAATCTTGAACTTGCGCGGCAGGTAAGCAAACTCCGGGTGCAGGGTCGACCATTGACGAATCAGCTCGCACCAGGGGCGCGGGTCTTCGACTTCGTCGTTGGCGATACCGGCAAACTGGTCACTGGTCGTGTTGCGGATGCAGTTACCGCTGGTCTGGATGGCATGCATCTCCACCTTGGCAAGGTCTGCCAGGATGTCCGGCACGTCTTCGATCGCCGGCCAGTTAAGCTGCAGATTCTGGCGCGTCGTGAAGTGACCATAGCCGCGATCATAGCGGCGGGTGATGTCGCCCAGTGCGCGCAGCTGATAGCCGGCGAGCATGCCATAGGGAATCGCGATGCGCAGCATCGGCGCATGTCGTTGGATATAGAGTCCATTCTGCAGACGCAGTGGACGAAATTCTTCCTCTCCCAAACGCCCGGCGCGGTAACGATCCATCTGATCGCGGAACTGAGCGACACGCTCATCTACCAGCGTTTGGTCGTGAATATCATAACGGTACATGGGGCACGGTCCTGCTAAAGCGAAGTTGTCACGTTGCAACGGGACGAATCAGTGTCGCCACCTTAACGCGGGCGTCATATTCTACAAAAGAATATATAATTATCTTTTTATCTCAAAATAGCATTTAAGCCGGCGACGACGCCCATTGGCGGCGTTGCCATATCCACAAAAAACCAGTTGAATTGATGAGCCGGTAAAGCAGCTGCATCAGCCAAATGCCGAGCAGGCCATGGCCAAGCTTCAACCCGACCCACCATGCCAGCGGTAAAAAGACCAGCCACTGCATGCCAAGCGTGACGATCATCACGGTGCGTTGAGCACCCGCACCCATCAGCGCTTGGGCCAGCACCAGCGCCGCCGCGTCGATTATCATCATCAGGCCGGTCAACTGCAGCGGCAGCGTCCCCAGGTCAATCAGTTCAGGGCTGCTGAAAAACAGCGCCAGCACCCATTCAGGCACCCACAGCATCGGCAGCGCCAACACGGCGAGCAGTAGCCACGCCACCCACAGCGCGTCCATTCCCCAGCGGTGGGCTTCTTGTTCGGCGTCTCGGCCAAGCGCTTCGCCGACCAGGCTCATGGCCGCCACCCCGACGCCAACGCCAGGAAGGATCAATAATAACGACAGGTTGATCAAGACGTGCCCCACGGCAACGCTTGCCGTGCCGAGCTGGCTCAACAGCCAGAACAGCACCGCGTAGCCGGCCGCGAACCAGAGCTGCTGGGCCGAATGCGGCAGCGCTAGCCGGGCGGTGGCGCGTAGTATCTGACTGTCGGGGCGTAATTGACGCCACCGCGCATAAGCGTCACGGCGCAGGGTCACCCATACCCAAAGCAGAAGCCCGACCATGATCGACAGCGTGGTGCCTACTCCCGCGCCCGTAGCGCCCAATCGAGGAAGCCCTGCGAGGCCAAAAATCAAGCCGGCGCTGAGTAGTACGTTGAGCAGATGCACGGCGACGATAATACGCAAATACAGTTGGGTATGCTGACGGCCGTTCCAATACCCTCTGAAACACAGGGTAAGGGCGATGGCCGTCAGCGCAAGCACGCGCCAGCGAAAGTAGTCGATGGCCACGTCATGCACGTCCGGCGCCGGCGATAGCCACTGCATAAGCCAGGGCGCCTGCCACCAAGCCAGCAAGGTCACCAGCATCCCGCTTAGCAAACCGAGCCATAGCCCGGCATAAAGCGGGGAGGTGAGGGAAGCGCTGGCCCCCTGGCGTTGCGCGGTTTGCGACTGAACGCTGGAAGAAAGACCGAACACCAATGCCGTCATCATGAACATGGCGTAGCCGCCAAGTCCGACGCCCGCCAAGGCGGTCTCACCCAGGCGGCCGACCATTGCCGCATCGACCAGGTTGAGCATGCTCTGCGACAGCATGCCCAGCATGATGGGCCAGGCCAGACGAACCACTTTACCGTGGCGGCGGGCGACGTACGACACCGTTAGCTCGGGTCGTAAGACAGCACCGGAGACAGCCAGCGTTCCATTTCTTCAAGCGGCATCTGTTTGCGCTCTGCCAATACCTTGACCTGGTCCTGGGTGATCTTGCCGGTTGAGAAATACTTGGATTGGGGGTGCGAAAAATACCAACCCGATACCGCAGCGGCCGGCCACATGGCAAAGTTCTCGGTCAGCGCAAGCCCGGTGTTAGCGGTGGCATCGAGCATCCGGAACAGGGTGGTTTTCTCGGTGTGGTCGGGGCACGCCGGGTAGCCCGGCGCCGGGCGGATGCCCTGGTATTTTTCGGCGATCAGCGCCTCGTTGTCGAGGGATTCCTGGGGTACATAGCCCCAGAATTCCTTGCGCACACGTTCGTGCATGCGCTCGGCGAAGGCTTCAGCCAGGCGATCCGTCAGCGCCTGAACCATGATGGCGTTATAGTCATCGCCGGCGGCTTCATAGGCCTTGGTCAGCTGGTCGACGCCGTGCCCGGTGGTCACCGCAAAGCCGCCAATCCAGTCGGCTTTGCCGCTGTCCTTGGGGGCAATGAAGTCCGCCAGACTGTAGCAGATGCCATCGCGTCCCTTGGTGGTCTGCTGGCGAATATGGTGCAGCCGTTCGACCACTTCGCTGCGCGACTCGTCGGCGTATACTTCAATGACGTCATCATCGACGGTATTGGCGGGCCACAGGCCGATCACGCCACGGGCCTGAATGCGCTTTTCATCGACCAGCTTGCCAAGCATCTGCTTAGCATCTTCAAACAGGTTGCGGGCTGCTTCGCCGACCACGTGATCGTCAAGAATCTTGGGGTATTTGCCCGCCAGCTGCCAGCTCATGAAAAACGGCGTCCAGTCGATGCGCTCGACCAGCTCGTCGAGGTCGTAGTTGTCGAAGGTCGTGAGCCCCAGTTGGTGAGGCTTGGCCGGCGTATAGCTGGCCCAGTCCGTGCGGAAGCGCCGTTTGCGCGCCTGGGTATAGTCCAGGTCGGCAGCTTTGGGGCGTCGCTTGGCGTTGCGCTCGCGAACCTTCTCGTACTCTTCGCGAATCTCGGCGACGTAAGGCGTCTTGAGCGCCGGCGTCAGCAGCCGGCCCGCGACCCCAACGGCCCGGGAAGCATCGGTAACATAAATAACAGGGTGGTCGTATTGCGGCTCGATCTTGACCGCCGTGTGCGCTTTCGACGTGGTCGCACCGCCAATCAGCAAGGGCAGCTCCATACCCTGGCGCTTCATTTCCTTGGCGACGTGAACCATTTCATCCAGCGACGGCGTAATCAGGCCGGACAGTCCGATGATGTCCGCGTTGTGATCCCGGGCGGCCTGAAGGATCTTGTCGGTGGGCACCATGACCCCAAGGTCGATGACCTCGTAGTTGTTGCACTGCAGAACCACGCCGACAATATTCTTGCCGATATCGTGCACGTCGCCCTTCACCGTCGCCATGACGATCTTGCCCTTGGCCTGGGTATCTTCGCTCTTTTCCGCTTCGATATAGGGAATCAGGTAGGCGACCGCCTGTTTCATGACCCGGGCGGACTTGACCACCTGGGGCAGGAACATCTTGCCCGCCCCGAACAGGTCGCCCACTACGTTCATGCCGTCCATCAACGGCCCTTCGATGACTTCGATAGGGCGTTCCGCTTCAGCGCGGGCCAGTTCGGTATCGTCCTCGATGTAGGCGGTAATGCCCTTGACCAGCGCGTGTTCGATACGCTTTTTGACCGGCCAGCTGCGCCACTCCAGGTCTTCCTTCTTTGCTGCGCCACTGCCGTCGCCCTTGTACTTGTCGGCAAGCTCCAGCAGCCGTTCGGTACTGTCGTCGCGGCGGTTGAGCACCACGTCTTCCACGGCCTCGCGCAGCTCGGCAGGGAGGTCGTCGTAGACCGCCAGCTGGCCGGCATTGACGATGCCCATGGTCAGGCCGGCACGAATCGCGTGATACAGGAAGACCGAGTGAATCGCCTCGCGAACCGGGTTGTTACCCCGGAAGGAAAACGACACGTTGGATACGCCGCCGGAAAGCATGGCATGGGGCAGGTGCTCGCGAATCCACTGTGATGCTTCAATAAAGTCGACGGCGTAGTTGTTGTGCTCTTCGATCCCCGTGGCAATGGCAAAGATGTTGGGGTCGAAGATGATATCTTCCGCCGGAAAGCCGATTTCATCGACCAGCAGGCGGTAGGCGCGCTCGCAGATCTCGGTCTTGCGCGCGAAGGTGTCGGCCTGGCCTTCCTCGTCGAACGCCATGACCACAATGGCGGCGCCAAAGCGGCGGCATTTGGTAGCCTGCTCGCGGAAGGCCGCTTCGCCTTCCTTGAGCGAGATGGAGTTGACCACGGCCTTGCCCTGAACGCACTTGAGGCCCGCCTCGATGATCTCCCACTTGGAGGAATCGATCATGATCGGTACGCGGGCGATATCGGGCTCACCGGCGATAAGATTCAGAAAGCGCACCATGGCTTCCTGAGACTCCAACATGCCTTCGTCCATGTTGATGTCGATGATCTGGGCGCCGTTTTCCACCTGTTCCAGGGCGACTTCCAGGGCGGTGGTGAAATCTTCTTCGACGATCAGTCGCTTGAAACGTGCCGACCCGGTCACATTGGTACGCTCCCCGACGTTGACGAACAGCGAGTCGGCTTCGATGTTGAACGGTTCGAGCCCGGATAAGCGGCAGGCGCGGGCGCGCTCGGGCACGCTGCGGGGCGCCAGGCCGTGAACGGCGTCCGCCACGGCGCGAATATGTTCCGGCGTCGAGCCGCAGCAGCCGCCAATGATGTTGACCAGGCCGCTTTGGGCGAACTCGCCGACAATCGCCGCCATTTCCTCGGGCGTCTGGTCGTATTCGCCAAATTCGTTGGGCAGACCGGCGTTGGGGTGCGCCGATACGAACGCATCCGCCTTGGTGGAAAGCTCTTCCAGATACGGGCGCAGTTCTTCAGCGCCGAGGGCGCAGTTAAGCCCCACGGAAAACGGCTGGGCGTGGCGAATGGAGTTCCAGAAGGCTTCCGTGGTTTGCCCCGACAGCGTGCGGCCGGAGGCATCCGTGATGGTGCCGGAGATCATCACCGGTAGCCGCTGACCGAGATCCTCGAACAGCTCTTCAAGTGCGTAGATCGCCGCTTTGGCATTGAGGGTGTCGAAGATGGTTTCGATCATGATGAGATCGGCACCGCCATCGATCAACGCCTGGGCCGCTTCGTAGTAATTGTCGCGCAGCTCATCAAAGGTGACGTTACGCTTGGAGGGGTCGTTGACGTCCGGCGACAGCGACGCCGTGCGCGACGTGGGGCCCAGCACCCCGGCGACGTAGCGGGGCACGCCGGTTTCCTTGGCGACAGCATCGCAGACGTCCCGGGCCAGCCGGGCCGACTCGCGGTTGAGCTCGACCACGATGGCTTCCATGCCGTAGTCGGCCTGGGAGAGACGCGTGCTGTTGAAGGTGTTGGTCTCGATAATGTCGGCACCGGCTTCGAGATAGTCCCGGTGGATACGGCTGACGATCTCGGGGCAGGTCAGCGCCAACAGGTCGTTATTGCCTTTCAGATCCGACGGCCAGTCGCTGAAACGCTCGCCACGAAACTCTTCCTCGCTGAGCTCGGCATTCTGCAACATGGTTCCCATGCCGCCATCCAGAATATGGATGCGTTGAGTCAGGCGTTGGGTCAGGGTCGCAATCAAATCACTAGCAGCCATGGCGGGGGAAGCTCTCCAGCGTTTCAGTCAAAAAGGGGGGTTGTTATCGTCGTTACTTCAAGTCCCAACGGGTCAGCGGCGCACTATCATAACAAAGCGACTCAGGCGGGGCAGCAATGTATTGTCTCGAATGCAGGGCGGCATTGGCGAAAGAAAGGGAGTATTATCGGCCAGACAGGGTGAATAGCCCAGTAAAACAGTCGGGATTGTGTCGGCGGCCGGTTTTGCTTACCATAGACACAAATGACATGTGAAGTGGCTACGCCACTGCCACGGGAGGAAGATACCCCTCATGACCGAGACTACCGAAGCCGATACCAACGTCGATACCCAAGGTATTGATATTACAGATAGCGCACAGGATTACCTGGCAGAGTTGCTGGAAAAGCAAAACGTCGAAGGTATTGCCGTGCGCATTTTCATTACCCAGCCGGGGACTCCCTACGCGGAAACCTGCCTGGCCTATTGCCGTCCGGGGGAAGAAGAGCCCACCGACGAGAAGCTGGAACTCGACAAGATCAATGTGTTCCTGGACAAGAATAGCCTGGCGTTCCTGGAAGAAGCCGTTGTCGATTTCAACGCCGATCGTATGGGCGGCCAGCTGACCATCAAGGCGCCCAACGCCAAGATGCCCAAGGTCAATGCCGACAGTCCGATGGAAGACCGCGTCAACTACGTGCTGTACAGCGAAATCAATCCTGGCCTTGCCTCTCATGGCGGCGAAGTCAAGCTGGTTGAGCTCACCGAGCAGAAAATGGCCGTGCTTGCCTTCGGCGGTGGCTGTCAGGGCTGCGCGGCCGTGGACTTGACCCTCAAGGACGGCGTCGAGAAAACGCTGATGGAGCGTATTCCCGAGCTGGCCGGCATCCGCGATGTCACCGATCACTCGGATACGACCAACGCCTACTATCGTTGATCCTTGCCGGTTATACACCTCAAAAAAGCCCAGCAAACGCTGGGCTTTTTTGTATCAGCCCTTTTGGCAGCTTATCTTTATGCCCCCCTCTAGTCCGGCTGATTGCCCGAACCGTCTTCCTTTTGATGCGACAGCGACGCGGGCAGGTTCGTCAATTGTTGCTGCATGGCGTCCATGCGTGACCACAGCTGTTCCTGCCAGGCGCTTTCCCGTGTTTCATGCTGCTGTGCCTGTCTGGCGAGCGACGCTTCCGCTGCCTCGCGTTGCTGGGTAACTTCCTCAAGGCGCTTCTGTAGGGTTTCCAGCGTTTCTTCTAGGCGGGTCTGCGCCTGACGTTGAGCTTGGGCCTCCAACTGCTGTTCATGCAACGTGCGCTCCAGGGTTTTTACCTCGCCAGCCAGCGTCTCATTACGCTTATCGGCCTGCTTCAAGCGCTGCTGATAAGCGGCTTCTTCCTGCGCGCGCTCCTGTCGGGCACTATCCAGCAAGCCCATCAGGCGATCTTCGGCAGCTTCGTGGCGCTGCTCTTCCTGAGCCAGACGCGTCTCCCACTCGGCCTGCTGGCGATTCAGCTGCTCGGCATGGCTTGCCTCACGTTCGGCCAGCTGCTGCTGGATCCGCTCATAGGCTTCTTGCGATTTGGCCGCTTCGCTACGGGCTTCATCAGACTGCGCCCGCCAGTGGGCTCCGTCCGATTGGCTGGCGGCAAGGTCACGGCTGAGCGCTTCCACTCGGGTTTCGGTATGCCGCAGGTGTTCGGCCAGGGCGCATTCGCGCTGCTCCGCGTTGGCGGCACGCTGATCAGCGTCGCTTGCCTCGCGTCGGGCAACCTCTACCTGTCGGTCGGCTTCTTCGCGATAGTGATGTAGCGCCTGCTGGGCAGCCTCCAGGGCTTCTTTCCAGAGCTCGCCGGCCAGGCTGGCGACGGCTTCGGGCACGCCCTTGGGCGGCGGCACGTCCCGGTTGTTGTCCCGCTCGATGCGCCACTGGCGGAAATGCTCGCTGATGGTGGTGTAGCTGCCGGTACCCAGCACTTCCCGAATGCGCTGCACGCTCGGGGTATCGCCCCGGGTGAGCAGCGTATCGATGGCCTGCTGAACATCGGAATACTGAATGCCGCTGCGCGCCATGGAGAGGCTCCTGTTGCGGGGGTTGATGGTGGTGATTGTGCCGCTATTCACTTCAAGAGGCAATATTACGTAATACGTAAAATGTAATTTATTTATCTTAAACTATATAAATTCAAGATTACCCGCCTTATCTTGAATTTACTGGTGGTGCAAGGCAGACTTAGCGCACTCGCCAACCAATGGATCGAATAAATAAGTAGAAAATGAGGGAGGAGGAAAGAGGGAAGAGGGAAGAGGGAAAATAGCAGAAGGCAGAGAGGAGAAAGGCGCCAATGGGAACACGGGATCATACAGCTATCGCCAACGCGATATCGCCGCTGGAAAGCCTCAGCGAGTCGCCGGTTTTGCCACAGATTACCGCCAACACGGACGTGGAGGCGGTGGCGGCGTGGCTTGCCGAGTACCAGGAAAGTCCACAAACCTGGAAATGCTACCGTCGGGAGGCCGAGCGGCTGTTACTCTGGCTGACGCACCAGGGGTTGACGCTTGGGCAGGTCAATCGCGAGGTACTACGCGACTTCGAGCAGTTTTTGGCCGACCCTCAGCCAAGCGCCCAGTGGGTGGGGCCCACCAAGCCACGCCAGCATCCTCAATGGCGGCCGTTTCGCGGTGGGCTTTCGCCCAGCAGCCGCCGGCAAAGCCTGATTATTCTGCAGGGGCTTTACAGCTGGCTGGTCGAAGCCGGCTGGGTACGCCATAACCCGTTTCGCTTGATGCGCGATAAATCACGCCGATTGAACAATCAGACACAGCGAATTGAACGCTACCTGGAGCGCGAGCTGTGGGAGTGGTTCTGGGAGTGGTTGAACCAGTCAGCAGGGCAGGGCGAACGCGGAGCTTACGAACACGGCCGGCGACGGTTTATCTTTGGTTTTGCCTATCTGCTAGCCCCCCGAGTGAGTGAAATGGCCGAGGCACGCATGGGCGATTTCCAGCAAAGCGAGGGGCGTTGGTGGTGGTCGGTGGTTGGCAAAGGAAGCAAGATCGCGCGCATTCCGCTACCGTCGGATATGCAAGCGTGTCTCATCGAGTGGCGACACGCCCTGGGTCATCATGGGATGCCCGCGCATCATGACGACACACCGCTTATTCGCGCGCTGGACGGGCAGCGCGGCATTGGCCACAACCAGCTTTACCGGCTGATACGCGATACCTTCAATGAGGCGGCCGACGCGCTGCAAACCGCCGAAGGCAATCCCGCGCATGTCGCCGCGCTGCGCAAGGCCACCCCGCATTGGTTACGCCACACCTCGATTACCCATCAGGCCCAGGCGGGCATCAGCCTGCGACACCTGGCCGATAGCGCACGCCACTCGCGCCTGGATACCACTGCGCGCTATCTGCATAATGAAGCCATCGAGTGGCACCATGAACAACAGCGCCATCAGATTGCGCCCAAGGCCACCCAAGACGACGCTGACACGTTATAATGGCGATATTTCACGCCTAACGCTAAAGGAATTACCATGAGTACGTCAGGTGCCGAACTCGCCCAGCAGGAACTGATCGAAGAATTCGACATGTTTGATAACTGGATGGATCGTTATCAATACATTATCGACATGGGCAAACAGCTACCCGACTTCCCGGACGAATGGAAAACCGAAGAGACGAAAATTCAGGGGTGCCAGTCCAACGTCTGGATGCACCATGAAGCCCAGGGCGACAAGCTGATCTTCAAGGCCACGTCCGATGCGGCGATTGTCTCCGGGTTGATTGCCGTATTGCTGCGTATCTACAGCGAGCGAACCCCGGACGAAGTCCGCCATACCGAGCCGCATTTCATGGCGGACCTGGGCCTGGATAAACACCTTTCGCCGACGCGCAGCAACGGGCTGAATGCGATGCTGGAGCGCATCTACCAGGTGGCTCAGCAGTCGACCTAGTCGCGGGTAGCCGTAGAAGGGGGGCGAGGGCAAGCGTGATGGTCACCTTCGTCGTCTTCCCGACAAAGTGCTTCGCTACGCCCGCCGGGAACCGGATCCATGCCGCCTTCACTGCCGGGGTGACATTTCAGTATGCGTTTAATGGCCATCCAGGTGCCTTTAAGCGGGCCGTGAACCTGTATTGCCTCGACGGCATACGCCGAACAGCTTGGCCAGAAGCGACAGCGAGGCCCAAGTAACGGACTTAGCGTGTACTGATAGACGCGCACCAGCCCCACCAAGACGTGGCTAGCCAACCAGCGAGGCCACCGAATCAGCGCCTGGCAGCGGCTTTTCACGACGGCTTGCCGTAAAGATCGGCAGGATCGATGATCGGTGCGCTGTTGATCGACACGTCTTCCTGCGTCAGCGACAGATAAAAGCAGCTTCGCCGTCCGGTGTGACAGGCAGGCCCGATCTGCTCGACCTGGAGCAGCAGGGTGTCACCGTCACAGTCCAGCGACGCGCCTTTCAGGTGCTGCTGCTGGCCGGAAGACTCTCCCTTGCGCCACAGCTTGTCCCGGGAGCGCGAGTAGTAACATACGCGATGCGTTTGTAGCGTTTCTTCAAGCGCTTCGCGGTTCATCCACGCCATCATCAGCACCTCGCCAGTGTCGTGCTGCTGGGCAATGGCCGGAAGCAAGCCGTCTGCATTGAACTGCACCGCGTCGAGTACCGTGGCTAATGCGGGCAGGGCGTCGGATGGAGAGGCGGCTTCAAGGTCCTTGAAGAGCTGTTGATTCGCCTGCTGATTCACTGAGGACATGTTACGACTCGCTTTGGGGTTGGCAGCGCTGGCAGAGGCCCAGCAATTCGATCGTTTGCCTTTCCACCTTGAAGCCCTGGCGCTGTGCCAGTCCGGCCAGTTGATCGCTTATTTCATCCAGGTGGAGTTCTTCTACATAGCCGCAATGCCGGCAGATGAGCAGTTGAAACCCGTGGGCGTGTTCCGGGCATGCACAGGCAACGTAGGCATTTTGCGACTCGATGCGATGGACAAGTCCCTGCTCGATTAGAAACTCGAGTGCGCGGTAGACCGTGGGAGGCCGGGCCGCTGCGTGCTCTGTGGAAAGCTGATCAAGCAGGTCATAGGCTTTCAGCCCGCCGCCATGCCGCGCAATCAGCTCCAGCACCCGCCGTCGGATGGGAGTAAACCGCACGCCACGCGTATGGCATTGCGATTCAGCCTGCTGAACCAGCGCATTGGCGTTTGTCATAGAGGTCTCGTTGACATTGTGAGCGCAGTTAACGCTTGAAAGATAAAGTTTACGCGGTTGCTGGCGGCGTGTCAGGCGCGTCCGTCAACTCGCTTGTGCGAGCAAAGTGGTGCTGGGCAAAGGCCACGCGCTTTTCCACGGAGACGCCGTCGGGCTGCCGTTCGATAAGGTCCAGCCGTCGCCGCAGTCCTTCACCGTTGGTCATCTGAATAGCCAGGCCAGGGCGGGCATTGAGCTCGAGCAGCATGGGGCCGTGCTTACGGTCGAGCACCATATCGGTGCCCAGATAGCCCAACCCCGTCATTTCATAGCAGCCCGCCGCCAGATCCAGCAGGGTTTTCCACTGCGGTACCTTCAGGCTCGCCAGGTCGTGGCCGGTATCCGGATGGGCATAGCAGGGGCGATCAAACTGGACGCCCCGCAGGGCCTCGCCCGTTGCCATGTTCAGCCCCACACCGACAGCGCCCTGGTGAAGATTGGCTTTGCCGTCCGAGGCGGCCGTGGAAAGCCGCATCATGGCCATGACTGGATACCCCTTGAAGACAATGACACGGATGTCGGGCACGCCTTCGTAGGTGTAGGCCATCAGGCTTTCATCGAAATTGATCAGCGTTTCGACCACCGCCACGTCCGGCGAGCCGCCGAGAGAGTAGAGCCCCGACAGAATGTTGGACACGTGGCGTTCAATATCGGTGACCAGGAGACGGGCGCCGCTAGGCTTGATGAATTCGTCGCCGTCGACGCTTTCAATCACCAGAATACCCTTTCCGCCGCTGCCCTTGGCCGGCTTGATGACGAAGCCATGGTGGCCGCCCAGCATCTCGCCGATGTGCTTGACGCCAAATTGGGTGGTCACCGTGCCGATCAGCGCCGGCGTGGTGATGCCGTAGCGCTGTGCGAGCAGCTTGGTTTTGAGTTTGTCATCGACCAGCGGGTAAAGCCGCCGGCTATTATAGCGGCCAATGTAGCGGATATTGCGACGATTCATGCCGATGATGCCCTTGTCGCGCAGCCGTGACGGCCATGTCCAATCACTCAGCCAGCTCATGAGGGCTTATCATCCTCGGTAATGGGCTTGAAGCGACGCAGCTCCAGCAAACGGTAGCCAGTGTAGTTACCCAGCAACAGGATCAACGCCATCAGGATGAACTGAACGCCCAGGAAGTTGAAAGTGATATGGCGCACCCACGGGCTGTTCATGGCCAGGTAGGCAATCACCGCGGTGAGCAGGCTGCCGCCGCCCTGAATCAGCACCTGCTTGGGGCCTTCCTCCTCCCACAGGATGGACATCCGTTCGATGGTCCAGGCGAGAATGATCATCGGGAAGAAGGTGATAGTCAGCCCGGCATTCAAGCCCATCCGATACGCCAGTACCGAAAACAACGAAATAATGCCTATCACCGTGATGATCACCGCCGATACCCTGGCCACCAGTAACAAATTCAAATACGACAGATAGTTGCGAATCACCAGACCCACCGCCACGATCAGCAGGAAGCCGATCAGCCCCGTGGCCAGGCTGGTCTGGATGAAGGCGAGGGCGATCAGCACCGGCATGAAGGTGCCCGACGTCTTGATGCCGACGAAAACCCGCAGGAAAACCACGACCAGCGCGCCGATCGGGATGAGCAGGATGGTCTGGAACAGCGCCTGTTCCTCAAGTGGCAGACTATGAATCGAGAAGTTCAGCAGGGTGTCATTGGAGTTGTGGTTACGCACCGCCGCCGACGCGGGCTGGTGATGCGTCAACATCGAGAAGCTGACCCGCGAATTGGTGCCGCCTTGGACTTCGAGCACGGCGTCGCCGGTGGTTTCCCAGAGCAGCAGGTTATCGGGCTTGCCTTGCGCGCCAGTTATCGGATGGAAGAGCGACCAGGTTTCGTCGTTTTCGTCGAACACCTGAATCCAGCTACTCAGCGTCTGCCGACGGCGGCCATCTTCCAGCAATAGGCCACTGACCGCCCGGGCCTTTGCCTCGGCCTGATTGAGCAGGCGAATTATCAGCGGGGCCGGATCAAGCTCACCAAGCAGTAGACGCGCATTTTCATCCTGCCGCTCGCCGTTCACATCACGGATCAGCTCACGGGCAAAGGTGGCGTTGTTGGCGCTGCGCTCCCAGGCTTCGTCAATAAGCTGTTCAGCGGCGGAGTCAAAAGGACTTTCCCACTCCACGGCGGGTGGCAGCTCGGGCGCCGTTTGCACCGGCGCCTGGGCATCGGGCGATACCAGCATCTGCACAGAGTAGTAGAGCTGCTGGCTGCCTTCCGCCTCGCGGATGGTCCATTCGGCGCGCCGTCCGGTATCGCCGGCCTGATAAGCCAGTCCATAGCCGGAAGAGGCGGTATTCTCGGTCAGCACACGATAACCGGCCTGATGGGTGGGCAGGGCAAGATCGACCTGAATCGGGCCGCCCAGCGCATCGAAGGTAATGACGGCTTCGATTTCCCAGACCTTGCGTTGCTCACCGGGCAGCCAGGGTATTTCAAACTGCAGGTGGCGATGAACGCTCATCGCGATACCCGCGACGAGCATAAGGCCGACAATAAAATAAAACGGTAGCCGAGACATTCAGATTCCTTTCAAAAGTGACGGCGGTCGCCGTCGTTATTCTTCGCTGTCGTCCGCGTCGGCCGCTTCGTCCTCGGCGGCCTGATCAGCGGATTCGCCACCGGGGAACTCCGGGCGCTCAAAGCGGTAGGTTTCAGCCACATCGATGAGGGCAATATCCAGCAGAAAGCGCCGCCCCAGTAGAACGGGATAATCCAGATGGCTGCGGTCGTTGAGAGTGAATTCCACGTTTTCTCTCAGCGGCCCCAGCGTCAGCAGCAGTGTAATCACCGGCCGGGAGTCGTCCCCGGACGCCTGCAAGATGCGCACGCGGCGTTCAACGGGGGCCTCGATCCACTCATCACGGATATGGTCGACGACCACATCATCGTCGTTGAGGGCCAGCTTGAAGCGCACCCAGTCTTCTCCGTCGCGCTCAAAGGGCGTGATGTCCCGGGCGGACAGCGAGGAGGTATTGGCGCCTGAGTCGATGCGCGCCTGGAGGTAGGTGCCGATACTCGGCAAGCCCACCCATTCATTGCGACCGAGCAGGGTCTTGCCTTCCAGCAGGCCGTTATCGGCCTGGCATTCCTCACGAATAATCACTGGCTCATCGCTGCGCGCGCCGAGCGCCTGGACGTCGCTTCGCAAGTGTCGAAGCAGGCTGCCCACTTCGCGCACATCGGCGGTAAATACCTGTTGCTGATCCAGTTGACGTTGCTGCAAGGCGCTGGTTTCACCGCACTGCTGGGATAGCTGGGCCGCTAGCGTGTCCATCCGCATGTCGAAAGTGGCTTCATCAAGAGGAGGGGGCTCATCGGGCGCAGAGGTTGGTACTGCACAGCCAGTCACCATTACCGCCAAACCTGCCAGCAGCCATACAACACCTGGGCGCATCATTCGCTATATCCTTCAACAATAAGAAGACGAATGATAAGGAGTAGTCAGACCCATTGTCCAACACCGCTTGATGATTTCACTGTCGACACCCTTTATTTAACATAATATATATTATGCGAACTTAAGGCATTGCCAGCAGATATCGATTGGCGTCGGGTGCCACTCCTGGGATAAACTCGACAGTGGTTATACGAGCCGACTTGACCATAAAGGAAATGCTCAATGAAAACCCCTGTTTTAGCGATTGTCTCCGCCCTCTTACTCCTTTTGGTGGCGGGATGCTCAAGTGTCGACGTTGAAGATTACGCCGACAGCGACCCGCGCCTGGATATCGCCGACTATTTCTCTGGCACGACCCGCGCTTGGGGCATGGTACAGGATTACAGCGGCGAGGTTCAGCGTCGCTTCACCGTTACCATCGAAGGCAGCGTCGAGGACGACACGCTGACGCTGGATGAAGCCTTCGCGTTTGCCGACGGCGAAACCGACCGTCGCATCTGGCGCTTTGAGCGGGTTGACGAGCATCGCTGGGTGGGTACCGCCAATGACGTTGAAGGCACCGTCGAGGCGCGCCAGTATGGCCATGTCTTCCACATGAATTACCCGCTGGACGTTGAAATCGGGGATAGAACGATCAACTTCACCATGGACGATTGGATGTACCTGCAGGCCGATGGACGCCTGATCAACCGAACCGCCATGAAGAAATTTGGGTTAACCCTGGGTGAGATTACCCTAGTCTTCGAACAGGACAATTCCTGATCAGCGCTGACAATCCCTATGATTGGCTCGATGACAATGTAAAACAGCCTGCTTCTCAGCAGGCTGTTTTGTATCTCGCACACTGACGGCATCAAGCGTCGGCTTTATTCGTCAGCCGGCGCGTAGGAGCCATCTTCACGGTGGACTTCATTACCCGTGATCGGCGGCGTGAACACACATGCCAGATGCATGGTCTTGTGGGCACGCAGCAGGTGTTCGTCATGCTGGTCCAGAATATAGATATCACCCGGCTTGATCGGCCAGATTTTACCGTCGGCAAGGGTTTCTACCTCGCCTTCACCTTCAATGCAGAACACGGACTCATAGTGGTGCTTGTAATGAATATGCGTTTCGGTGCCTTCAAAGATACGGGTGATGTGAAACGAGAAATTGCCGCCATCGTTAGCCAGCACCAGGCGCGTGCTGTCCCAGTTGCCGTTCTCGGCAGTCACTAGACGGTCTGACTTGCGTGCTTCTTCCAGGTTGCGAACGATCATATTCAAGCTCCTTTAGCAGTGGCCTCCATCAGGCCACCCATGATGACATACTAGCGCGTTGTTACTGGCTAGCGACAGCGTTGACACATTTTTCCAGGATATCCAGCCCTTCCAGCAGGTCTTCATCGCTGATGGTAAGCGGACACAGGCATTTGATCACTTCACCATCCTGGCCGCTGGTCTCGATGATCAAGCCATGCTCGAACGCCATGCCGGTAATCTTGTCGGCAATATCGCCCGAAACGACGTCGATGCCACGCATCAGGCCTCGCCCACGCTCGGTCGCCGGCATGCCGTTTTCTGTCAGGATAGTGGCTAACGACTTGAAGCGCTCTTCCACGATGCGTGCTTTACGCTGCACGTCGCGCTCGAAGGTATCGTTGGTCCAGTACTTCTTGAGGGCTGCGGTGGCCGTCACCATGGCCAGGTTGAAACCACGGAAAGTGCCGTTGTATTGCCCTGGCTTCCACTGATCAAGCTCGGGCTTCATCAGCACGTGGGCAAACGGCATGCCGAAGCCTGACAGCGACTTTGAGTTGGTGATCATGTCCGGCTTGATGCCTGCATGCTCAAAGCTGAAGAACTTGCCGGTGCGTCCGCAGCCTGCCTGAATATCGTCAATGATCAGCAGGATGTCGTGCGCCTTGCAGATATCGGCCAGCCGCTTGAGCCATTCCAGCCCGGCAACGTTGATACCGCCCTCGCCTTGCACCGTTTCGACGATGACGCCTGCAGGCACGTCCAGGCCGCCCGACTTGTCATTCAGCAGCTTCTCGAAATAGTCGAGGGTGTCGGCGTGCTCACCCATGTAGCCATCAAACGGCAGGAAGCTGGCGCCTTGGGTCGGGATGCCGCCGGTGGCTTCACGGAACTTGCGGTTACCGGTGGTGGCCAAAGCCCCCATGGTCACCCCGTGAAAGCCGTTGGTGAAGGTGACAATGTTGTGACGACCCTTGGCCACCCGCGCCAGGCGAATGGCAGCCTCCACGGCGTTGGTGCCGGTCGGCCCGGGCAAGTGGACTTTATATTCCAGACCGCGGGGCTTGAGAATCACGTTTTCCAACGTTTCCAGATAGTCGCGCTTGGCATCGGTCCACATATCCAGGCCATGAACCACCCCGTCTGTCGCCAGATAATCGATCATGGCTTGCTTGAGATGCGGGTTGTTGTGACCGTAATTCAGCGTGCCGGCACCCGCCAGGAAATCAATGTATTCACGACCATTTTCATCGGTTAACCGGGCGTTCTGCGCTTTGCTGAACACCACCGGGAAAGAACGCGAATAGGTACGGACATTGGATTCCATGCGTTCAAGCGTCTGGGTCTGCATGAGCGACCTCTCCTTAAAATTTATCAGTTTGCCAAGCGAAAAAGACAGGAAGGCAACGCGAGCGGGAAAACGTTTTCAGAGGTTGTGGGTATTGAACGGGCCAATACGTACCAGGTTTTCCGGATCGTGCTCGCCCCCCAGCTGTTCAGTGGAAAAGTATTCACGGCTGTTCAGCGGAGCCTGCCAACGCCCCGCAAGCCGTTTAAACAAGCCCCATGAGGCCTGGTTGTCGGGCGTTATCGTCGTTTCAAGGTGATGCACATCGGCAAGCTCAGGGCGCGACATGATGGCTTCAACCAGACGACGTGCCAACCCGGTTCCCCTGGCCTTCTCGCCCACGGCGACCTGCCACAAAAAGTAGGTATCTGGCGCGTTATCCTTGACGTAGCCAGAGACAAAGCCGACAACCTCGCCTTCTTCGTTGGTCGCCACGGCGCAAGTATCACGAAACTGAGTCGCCAGAAGCAGGTAGGCGTAAGCGGAGTTCACGTCCAGCGGCGGACACGCCTTGATAAGTTCGTAGACGCCCCAGCCGTCTTCGGCATTGGGTTTACGAATGTATAGCGGCGTGTCGGCATGACCCACGACGGCGTCAGCAACGGTAGGTCGAGCCAAGTCGGCGGAAGGCGTAAACGGCGGTGTTGGGGTGTTCATGGTTATGCTTCGCTGTTGCGAATTTGGTGGTCATTATAACAGCTGATTATGAGCAGTTCAAAATTAGTGTTATTCAACCACCTGAATTCGATAATTATTCATTATACGAGAAGTATCCATGGGGGGTGATTGATGCCCATTACTTCCCGGCTGGCAGATAAGTTTAGTCCAAGCGGGGCGGCTTCTCTGGAAGATTTGCCACCCCTGCGTTGCGGTTTCAACGGGCGGGTGTTCGCAGTGTGACAAACTCTTCAGCACCGGTCGGATGAATGCCGACGGTGTTATCGAAGTCGCGCTTGGTCAACCCGGCGCGCACCGCGATGGCAATCCCCTGGATGACCTCGCCGGCGTCGTCACCGACCATATGCGCGCCGACCACTCTATCGCTGGCCTCATCGACAACGAGCTTCATCAAGGTGCGTTCCTGGCTGCCTGACAAGGTGTGTTTCATGGCCCTGAAGTCGGTGCGGTAGACACGAATGCTGCCGAATCGCTCCAGCGCCGCCTCTTCGGAAAGCCCCACCGTGCCAATGTTGGGATGGCAGAACACGGCCGTAGGAATACGGTCGTAATCCAGCGGTTCAGGGGTAACGTTACCGAAATGGTGGTCGACCAGCAGCATGGCTTCGGCAATGGCGACGGGCGTGAGTTCGGGCGTATCAATGAGGTCGCCGAGCGCCAGGATCGACGGCACCTCGGTTTCAAAGCGTTCATTGACCGACAGCTTGCCCTGCTCGTTGAGCGATAGCCCGACCGATTCAAGACCCAGTCCCGACACGTTGGCCTTGCGCCCAGTCGCGGCAAGCACGGCATCGACGTCCATCTCATTGCCGGTGGTCAGCGTCACCCGATAGCCTGACGCGGTTTTCTCGATGGCCTCGATATTGGTATTGAAGTGAAGATTGACGCCCTGGCGGGCCATTTCCTGACGCGTGAAGTCGCGCACTTCGTTGTCGAAGCCTTTCAGGAACATGTCACCACGGTAGATAAGATGCGCGTCGCTCCCCAGGCCGTTGAAGATACTGGCGAACTCGACGGCGATATAGCCCCCGCCGAGCACTAAAAACCGCTCGGGTAGGCGATCGAGATCGAAAACCTGGTTGGAGTTAAGGGCATGCTCGCTGCCTGGAAAATTGGGCACCCAAGGCCATCCGCCGGTGGCCAGCAGGATACGCTCGGCGCTAACCCGCTGCTCGTCGCCCTGCTTGCTGCGAATGAGTACCGTGTGTGCGTCCTCAAGGCTCCCCCGCCCGTTATAGAGATTGACCCCAGCGGTCTCCAGCAGGCGCTGATAGATACCGTTCAGACGCTTGATCTCGCTGGTCTTGTTGTCCCTCAGCGTGGCCCAGTCGAAGTGCGCCTCGCCGGGCAGTTGCCAGCCGAAGCCGCTGGCGTCATCAAAGGCGCTATGAAAATGCGCGGCGTAGGCGTAAAGCTTCTTGGGGACACAGCCCACGTTGACGCAGGTGCCGCCCAGATAAAGGTCTTCCACAATGGCCACCCTGGCGCCCGTGGCCGCTGCCATACGTGCTGCCCGTACGCCGCCGGATCCGGCGCCAATCACCAGTAAATCGTAGTCGTGCGCGTTTACTTCTGTCATTTCAAACTCCTGTATCGTCAACACTGCAAATGTTGACCGCATGACGCGAGAAGGTTAAAACCTCCTCCTGCTAATGGATGCGGCGACTGTTACGCTATCGCGCTGTACAGACCCGACGAATATACCCACTGTATTGGTGGGCAACGTGCGTAATGGGAGACCCAATGTCCGACCCGATTGAGACATTACTAGAGAATAATCGCGCATGGGCGGAACGCATGTGCAATGAAGATCCGGATTATTTCAAACGGCTATCCGAGCAGCAAAATCCCGATTATCTGTGGATTGGCTGCTCTGATAGCCGGGTGCCCGCCAATCAGATCATTGCCCTTCCCCCGGGCGAGGTGTTCGTGCACCGCAACGTGGCCAATCTGCTCCATCACACCGACATGAATGCGCTATCGGTGGTGCAGTTTGCGGTGGATGTACTCAAGGTCAGCCATATCATGATAGTGGGACATTACGGCTGCGGCGGCATCAAGGCCGCCGTGACGGGGGGCGAGTGCGGCGTCGTCGACTATTGGCTCCATTCGGTTCGCGAACAGTACAATCAGCACCGCGGCACCCTCGAGCACCTGCCGCTGAACGAGCAGATCGACCGCATGTGTGAGCTGAACGTCATCGCCCAGGTCAATAGCCTATGCCGAACCAAGATTCTTCAACGAGCCTGGCAGCGCGGCCAGCAGATTTCGGTTCACGGCTGGGTGTATGGCTTGACTGATGGCCGCGTCAAAGACCTCAACTGCACCATCAAGGGGCTTGACCAGGTCGAAACCCTGTACCGCATCGACCGCCTGCAGCCCGACGACTGAAAATAGCGCCCGCTCACCAGAATGAGCGGGGCACCACCTGACCGGCGTTAGCCAATGGGGCAGCTGACCCCCGTGCCCTTGATGCCGCAGTAGCCGTTGGGATTTTTATACAGATACTGCTGATGATAGGCCTCTGCATAGTAGAAGGTATCCAACGGCTTGATTTCCGTCGTGATATCGCCCTTGCCTGCCCCGTGAAGCGCCTCCTGGAACGCCTTGGCGCTGCAGATGGCGGCATCATACTGCTCGTCGGTCGTGGTATAGATGGCTGACCGGTACTGGGAGCCGATATCATTACCCTGGCGGTTTTTCTGGGTGGGATCGTGCTGCTCCCAGAAAATAGCCAACAGCGTCGCCAGCGACACTTGGCTCGGCTGGTAAATGATCCGCACGGCTTCGGTATGCCCGGTACGCCCCGTACAGGTCTCTTCGTAAGTAGGATGGGGCGTTTCGCCGCCGGCGTAGCCCGCTGCGGTCACATAGACACCCGGCAGATCCCAGAACAGTCGCTCAACTCCCCAGAAACAGCCCATGCCCACTACCAGCTCTTCAGATCCCGCAGGGAACGGCGGGTGCAGCGGGTGACCGTTAACGGCGTGGTGATCACTGGTGGCAATGGGCTGCTGACGCCCGGGCAGCGTGGACTCTCCCTGACGGGGGGCATTGTTTTGCTCAAACACATGCATGGTGCTTACCTCATTGCTGATCGAAAATGGTCGGGTTACCGGCGCGGCTGAAAGTGTAAATCAGATCAACTGCCTGGTTGGCACCGGAAACCGCCTGTACGTAAAGATTGCGCCAAAGCGTGTAGCGTAACGTTAGTTCCGCAATCGGCGAGAAAATTCCCACTCCGTAGCTGATGCGCAGATCATCGGTCAACTGGCCGCTCAGCGCTACCTGGCTGTCGTCGCCGGCGCCGGCGGTATCCAGCGTCAGGTCATCGATACCAAAGGCCTCGCCGATCGAGCCAACCGCCCCGCCGGTGCGCCCCAGTGACATGCCAATCAGCGCCGTGGTGAGCGCGCTGTCGACACCGCCACCTGCGTCATCCGGCGCGCGTCCACGCAACACATAGGAAAGCGCGCGGGACTCGTTCATTGCCGGCTCGGAAAATATCGAGATATTGGGCTGCTCGGCATTGCCGGTCACCCGCAGGCCGGCAATCACATCGTCTTCCGTCACGTCCGGATTGCGGATCGCTTCAAAATCCAGCACGGGCAACCCGGGCGGCCCGCTGAACAACAGCTGGCCACGGCGAATGAGCAGGTCCTGACCAAACGCCTGGAAGCGGCCGTCGATCAGATTGACCTCGCCAAACAGTTGTAACGAGCCACTATCCTGGCGGATCTCCAGCGTGCCGCCCAGCCCCGATTCCAGGCCATAGGCTTCAATCCGCATGCCGCGGCCCAATGTGAGGGTGATCAGCACGTCCAGTTCCATGCCGCTATCGGCCAATTCATCGGCGGCGCTGGGGGCGTCATCGCCCCGCTCGGCCGCGCGGCGGGCCTCGCGCTCCGCCTCCCGGTCATCGCGCTCGGTAATGATGACTTCATCCGGGCTCGGCGACACGGCCGAAGACGGCAGATCGCCCACCTCGAGCCGGGACCAGGGCAGGTCGACGTTGCCGCGCACCTGAAGACGGTCAGGGGTCACGCGAACGCGGATATCCGGCGCGGCTTCCAAACGCCCGAACTCCGGGAGCACCACCAGAATGGGTGATTGTGTACCGTCGAGGTCAATCCCCAGGCGCCAGTCTTCGTCAGCGGGCCAGTAGGCATCGCCCTCGATATTCAAGCGCCCGCGTTCGGCCGCCAGGAATCCATCGACCGTGCCTTCCTCGCCGTCGAACGTCACGTTGACCTCACCGTCCTGTATATCGACGGGAATATCGGGGCCATTGGCCTGGATGCCCAGCAGCGACAGTTCACCCTGAAGGTCTGGCTGGCGGGTAGTGCCGGCGATATCGACCCGGCCGTTCAGCTCCCCGGCAAGCGCGTCGAGGGCCACCACCATGGGTCGGTAAGGCGCCAGGGAGACCTCGTCGGCGACGAGTGAACCGGAAAGCTCACCGGCGCCGAGCGGATCACTCACCGACACGTCCAACGCTATATTGCCCGCTTCCTCAAGCGATAACACGACATTGCCATCTGCCTGTCCCTGGTTGGCCGTTACCTGAGTATCCAGTGAAATACGCGGCAGTTCAACGGGCTGGCCGTAATCGTTTATCGCTGTGATCCCAAGCTCGCCGAGCACCTCGACGTCCGCCTGCCAGCGCCGGCCACCCTGGCGCCACTGAGCCGCTACATCGGCCGTGGTATCGCCTTCCACCTGCCAGCCTTCCGGCAGCCAGGGTTCCAGCGCTTCAATCGGAATATCACGTACGTTAAGCGCTGTTTGTCCCTGGTCTGGCGAGGCCACCGTTGGATCGTCGGCACACAGCCGACCACCCTGCTCACGGCGCAGACAGAAAGGCGATAACCTGGCCTCGCTGCTGGCCAGGTCATAGTTGATATCAAGGGGCGCCTCCAGACGAATATCACCCGCCTGGGCGTCGATTTCCAGGGGCGTAACCCGGGCACGATAGCGCTGAGCAGCCTGGTCGAACTGGCCGTTAAGGCTCAGCAAGGCACGCTCAAGCGTACCGTTTGGCTGGCCTTCCACGTTGATCGCCAGCTGATGCGAGGACAGCCGGCCGTCCAGCGTCAGATTCGCTGTTTCAAGCGACTGGCCACCCGCCTCGAGGTTCTCCATCGCCAAGGCGACGTCGAGCTGCGGATCGTCGAGGCCCGAGACATTGGCGGTCAGGCGTAACTGTCCGACGCGGTTCTGGGCAAAGCGCAACGCATCGGCGTTGAGGGTTGCCTGAAGCTGTGGCTGCTCGAGGCTGCCCCGCGCGTCGATATCGCCCGTAATGATGCCGGCAAGATTCGGTGACAGCGACTGCAGCTCGCGCAGGTCGATAGTGGCATCGACTGAAAGCTCATCGGGCTGAACCGAGCCGCTGGCAGACAGGCGGTTTTCCCCTTGACGGAAACGGAACCGTTCAATATTAGCCTGCAGGTCGCTGTTGGCGTCGAAGGCGGCCTCCAACTGCAGCGGATAATCACGCAGCTCCCCGTCCAGCGTCAGCCTGGGGACGTCGACCCGCCAGCGCGATGCCTGCTGGCGCACGTTGAAGGCGAGCTCACCGTCAATATCGCCTTCCAGCTGACCGTTAAACAGAGCAGGATTGAACTGCTCAAGCGCCACCTGGGCATCCACCGCCAGCGTGTCGGACCAGTCAACCCGGCCTTCACTGGTCAGCCGGCTGTCGCCTGCCGCCAGGGTCAGCGGCTGCCAGTTGAAATGTCCGGTATCGCCCTGTCCGCTCACCGCAATGTCGGTTTCAGGGATACCCGGCCCCTGCGCTTTCAACCCCAGCCGCACTTCATAGGCGTCGAGATCACCTCTGACCTGGAGGTCGATATTGTCAACGATAAAGGCATCGTCCTGAGCCCCCTCTTCGGCGTCATCTTCCAGGCTGACATTGGCAGAGGATAGCGGCCACGTAACCTGCTCGCTTTGCAGATTGAGTTGGAACGGAAACTCCGGGGCCAGCGCATCGACTTGGCCTTCCAGCGCTGCATTGACCGCGCCTTGTGCGTCGAGGCGAGCCGTCAGATCACTGAGAGAGCCCGAAAGATCCAGGGCCAAGGTCTGGCCGTTCAGGGCTGGCAGCGGCTCTTCCAGAAACAGCTCGGCGTCGGCACGCAGCGTCAACGGATAGTCGTCACGAAGGGTCACATTACCCGCCAGGCTGAAGGTGGCATCCGGGGATACCACCTCAAGATGGTCGATCAATACGTCGCTTCCCTGGGTTTCCACTCCCAGACTGAATCGCTCGACCAGATAGCTGAAACGGCCGATAACGTCGATATCGTTGACCGTCAGCGCGGCAAGCCGAACGTCCACCGGCAGCTGGATGTCAGGCAACTCAATGGACGTGCGTTCAGCGGCGACGTCGCTTTTAGACGCCTCATCAGACGGCGCCGAGAGTGGGTTTTGTAACGCAATAGACGCATCGATGGCCGCTGCGCTGATACCATCAGCGTCGTCAGAAGGCGCCAGGCGTGCTCCTTCGGAAGGCGGTAGGTAAAGCCTTGGGTTTTCCAGGTGGGTCGCGGCTATATCCACACGCCCTCCACTGGCTTCCAGGGACGATCGAAACGCGATCCAGGAGAAGCGACTGCCATCGGGAAGATGCAGCGTGACATCGTCCAGCACCAGCTCGCGCAATGCGACAGGAAAGGGAAAGTTTATTGCCATGGGGCCGCCGGCCGCATCGGGATCGGCCGGCGGAGCCTCATCGGCCACGCCGCCGCTTGGCAGGCGGATATCTGCGCCCTCGACACGCAGCATATCCAGGCATAGCTCACCGGACAACACGCAGTCGTCTGCCCAGGCGAGTTCAAGGTGGTCGATGCGCACCTCGGTACCGGCCACATCGAGGCGGAAGCCGCTTAGCTGGAATTCATCGAGCAGCCCGCCTTGATGATCCTCGACCACCCACCAGCCACGCTCCTGGCCCTGCGAGAGCAATAAGCCCGTCCCCCAGGGGGATAGCGCGACACCCAGCAACAGGGCGACGACGCCGACCAACCACAGCGGAAACACGATAAAGAAGCGCAGCGCACTCCAAATCAGCAGCCACAGGCGGTAGCGACGTGATAACGCCTGGCGACTGGTCGCCGGCGTTGGCTTGGCTTGAGGCACATCGCTCTCCTAGAATTCGGGTCCAATCGAAAAATGCAGACGCCAGTTATCGTCGTCATCGTCAAACGGGTGCGCAATATCAAAACGAATAGGGCCAACCGGTGATATCCACCTGACCCCTAAACCCGCGCTTTTCTTCAAGTCACTCGGCCCCCAGTTGTCGAAGGCATCCCCGGCATCGACAAAGGTGGCGCCCCACCAGTCGCCGGTAACGCGGCGCTGGTATTCTAGGCTTGAGGTAAGCTTCTGCTGGCCACCGCGCAGCTTGCCCTGCTCGTTGCGCGGGGAAAGGCCTTCGTAGGAGTAACCGCGCACGCTACGATCGCCGCCGACAAAGAAGCGCAACGACGGCGGTAGCTTATCGAAATCGTTGGTTTCAATGGCGCCGACGCTAACACGGGCTAAGAAGCGATTATCCTCGCCGTAGGTTCGAATCCATTCGGTATCGCCGGTGAGGCGCAAGAACTGTGCATCGGAGCCCCAAGTTGTATCAGAATACTCCACCGAAAACTGTTGACGATCACCCCATAGGGGGAAGCGCTGCGGTCGGGTCCGGGTTCGCGACCACTGGATACCGGGGTAAAATAGCCAGACTTGGTCGGCCTCACCGCCCTGGGTGAAATCTTCGTAGGTGGTGCGGAAATACAGCGACTGGACCCAGTCATTGTCGAACTCCCAGCGCCGGGCGATTTCCACGGTGCCCTCCAGCGAGTCGGTATCGCTGTCATCCACATTGCGAATACCGTACTGCAGCCGGTAGCTATCGCGCAGCGGGTCGTCGAGCGGCATGTCATAAACGCCGGTAAACCGTTGTTCGGGCGCGGATAGATAAAGATCGTGGTCGAGGCTGTGGCCGTACTGATTGATCCAGGGCTGATCCCAGCCGAAACGCAGGCGAGGCCCCACATCGGTGGCGAACCCCAGCCCCACTTCGAACTGATGCCGGTTGGCCGGCTCCACGTTGACGTCAATCGGCAAGGCCGTATCGTTTTGCTGACTCACGCTCAAGACGCTGGAAAGCGCGGCACTGCTCACCCGGGGGCGTTCGGGCTGTGACGCGGTCGCCGATGTCCACCAGGGATCGCCGCCGCCGGTCGGCAAAATGGTCAGTTCCTGCGCGGTTTCCAGGCGCGGCGTGACCGAGACCGAACTGAACCAGCCGGTCTCGGCGAGTTGCTGATTGTAGCGTGCCAGGGATTCCGCCAGATAAGGGTCGCCCACATCAAAGGGACGCATGCGCTGCAAACGTTCGGGTTGGATCTGACTGCCGGTAATCAGCGTTTCACCAAACTGGTAACGGGGCCCACTGTCGAACGCCATGTATAGCCGAGCGCTCTGCAGGTAAGGACGAACCTCCATCCGACGATCGGTGAACCCCCAGTCAAAGTAACCTCGTTCAATCGCCAGGCCAGAAAATTCCCCTCGCAGCCGATCCCAGGGCGCATGTCGCAACGTATCGCCCTCTTTCAGCGGAAACCGATCCAGCGCATCGACAAAAGGGGCATCGTCAGCGGCATCGCCCAGAATATTGATGTCCAGGGTTTCGATGGTCACCTGAGCGCCCGGCTCGATGGTCAGCTTCGGACTGCCGTCGTCAGGCAGGTCGATGGTAATATCCGGCTCGTAGTAACCGTAAACACGCATGGCCGCCTGGGTACGCTGGCGGATCTCCCCTTCCAGACGGTTCTCGGTATATTCGTCTTCTTCGATATTCTGAAGGTAGGCGCGAATATTGCGCGCCACTTCATCGTCAACCCCTTCGAGGTCGGCGCTCAATGCCCAAGCGGATGGCGCCGCCATCCATAGCGGCCACATCAGGACATGGGTCATGACCGATGCTGAAAGCCATTGCCGTTGTCTTCCCATACATTTTTCCTAACCTGATCATCGGCGTGTTGCTTTTCAGTCCTGAGCATCAGTCAACGTAACATTTCCAGCTGGGCGCTGAACGCTAGCTGAGCCTGGCGAACCTGGCGTACATCATTTTCAAGCTCCTTGAGGCGACCCTCGACGCTCTCGAGCGCCTCGGCGTCGTTTGCGCCGTCTTCCAGTGCGCTGATCGACTCATCAACGCGATCCCACTGTGCCTGCCGGGTTTCGCTACGCGCCTCGAGGCGCTGGTCGATATCATCGGCCAGCGATGCAATCGACTCCTCAAGGCCATCAAGGCGCTCGCGGCTTTGCCTCTCGACATGGGTGATCTCTTCCCTCAGCGAATCGCGCCCTGAAGTGCCGGCCTGTTCCAGCGCATCAAGGGACGCGTAGATGGCAGCCAGCTGGCTGTCGCGGAGCGCGGCTCGCTCACGCATCTGTTCAAGCCGCTCAATCAAGGGGTCAACCGTGTCGCTGGCGACGCTGTCTTTATTCTCGGTCAATAGGTCGTAAAGCTCGGTGCGCGTATCGGTCAGGGCAACGGCAAGCTGCTCCTGCTCCTGAAACAGCGTGCCCATCTGCGCTTGTACAAAGGCTAACGTATCTTGTACATCCGTGTCACCCGAGTCCAGGCGCGCGTGCATGTTGGATACTTCACCGCTGACGCGCTGAAGCTCCTCCTGGAGCCTTTCGCGCTCCCAATAAAGACCGACAGCCGCCGCCGCCATAAGGGTCGTCAGCAATACCACACACAGCCACAGGGGCCAGAGCGAGGGGCCCTTGCGGTGTTTGACATGCTGTGACGCGATGCTTTGATCGGCATCCGGCACAATGCGCGAAGACGTGGCGTTATCGGACATGCAGTTTCCTCACAACGATGTTGGATCGGCGCGCCGACCTATTCCTCTGTACTGTAACCCACAGCTGGCAACAAAATCAGGATCGTAGATATTACGTCCATCGAGAATCAACTTATCGCCAAGTTGACTCGCCAGTCTCTGCCAGTCGGGGTTCCAGTAGGTTTTCCATTCCGTGACCAACATCAATGCATGGGCGTTATCACAGGCAGCGTAAGGGCTGTCGACGAACGTGACCAGATCGTCACGGGGCCCGACGGCGGCACGCAATGCGGGCGTAGCCGCCGGATCGTGAAGCTTGACGTGAACCCCTTGCGCCCAGAGCGCGTTGAGCAAAGTGAGTACCGGCGCGTGATCGATACGTGCCGTGCCGGGTTTGAAGGCCCCGCCCCAGATAGCAATCGTCTTGCCTGCCAGTGCGCCGCCGTAGTGAGCCCATAGCTTGCGAAACAACGTCTCTTTCTTCTGTTCATTGATGTCCAGGACATGCTCAAGCAAGGCAGACTGCCGGCCGCTGGCGACCTGCACGTCGGCCAGGCGCATCAAGTCCCGGGAAAAACTCGGCCCGCCAAAGCCGCAGCCTGGATACAGATATTCATAACCGATCCGGGAATCGGCGCCCATCCCCTGGCGCACGTGTTCGACGTCAACGCCGAGGGTATCCGCCAGCCCGGCAATCTCGTTCATGTAGCTGATACGCGTTGCCAGCATACCGTTGATCGCCAGCTTGGTCAGCTCGGCGGCACGCTGAGGCATGACTTGAAAGGCATCCCGACGCCTATTGAAGGCTCGCAATAGCTCTCTGAGCTTTTGCTCCGCACGCGGATCATCGCAGCCCAATAGCCAGCGCGTCGGGCGGGTGAACGACGCCCAGGCGCGCCCCTCCTCCAGCGTATCGGGCAGTGCAGCACTCAGCGCCTGTTCGCCTAGAAGGTGCTGCAACCGCTCGGTATCGCCAACCGGGAACGTCGAGTTATTGACCAGCACGCAATCTGGCTGCCGGGTTAGACGCGAATCCTGCAGCAACGCTGCGGCCGATTCGCGCTGGGCTGGGGACAGCGCTAACCACAGCACATCGAAAGCCATACGGGCGTCAAGTTCGGTGACAACCTCCAGCGCGCCACTTTCTTGTGCTTCCTGTATCTGGGCGGCCAGTTGAGGCTCGCGGCGCAGCCAATCCTCGCCCGCCAGCGTCGTCCAAGGGGCATCGTCGTGGGGTAGCCACTTGACCTCATGGCCGACCGACGACAGCGCCGCTGCCGCCGTCGCGGTGCTCAATTCACTGCCGTACACCAGCACCCGCATGACTTATGATTCCTCGTGATAGCGTGCAAGCAGTGCCTTGAAGCCGTCACCCCATTGCGGATGGCGGCGCGCATAGGCCAGGGTGGCTTCAAGGTAGCCGAGCGGTTGACCGCAATCGTAGGTAGTGCCACGCATACGGTAGGCCTGGACACCCTGCTGCTCGCGCAGCGATTCGATGGCATCGGTCAATTGGATTTCGCCCCCCGCTCCCGGCGACGTCTGTTCGAGAATGGGGAAAATCGCCCCCGGCAAGGCATACCGGCCAATCACCGCCAGGTTGGAAGGCGCCTGGTCACGCGGCGGTTTTTCGACCATGCCTACCAGGTCGGCGGAACGTGACGGTGCGGGAACGTCACCGGCGGGCGCGACAATGCCGTATTTTTCCACCTGGGCCCAGTCGA
Source organism: Vreelandella gomseomensis (assembly GCF_031451645.1). Taxonomy (NCBI): domain Bacteria; kingdom Pseudomonadati; phylum Pseudomonadota; class Gammaproteobacteria; order Oceanospirillales; family Halomonadaceae; genus Vreelandella; species Vreelandella gomseomensis. The sequence goes on from NZ_JARWAI010000005.1 coordinate 128,061, forward strand.
CCTCTTCAACCATCAGCTGCGCGGTAGCGTGCTGGTCGTAAGCCTCGAGCATACCGGCAAGGTCGCTGCGCGGATTATCGCTGTTGTCTACCAGCACGTCCGGCAGCAATACCGCAAAAGGTTCATCGTCACCGATGATGGGGCGCGCGCAGAGAATCGCATGGCCCAACCCCAGCGGCTCGCCCTGGCGTATACTGATGATATTGACATCGTCGGGCACGATGGCGCGCAGCGACGCCAGCAGGTCGTGCTTGCCTTTGGCCTCAAGGCTGGCCTCGAGTTCGGCGTGGGTATCAAAGTGGTTTTCGATGGCGCCCTTGTTGCTGCTGGTAACGAATACGATATCGCGGATACCGGCCGCAATCGCTTCTTCGACCACGTACTGAATCACCGGGCGATCCACAATGGTGATCATTTCCTTGGGAATCGCTTTGGAAGCAGGTAGACAACGGGTACCAAACCCCGCCACAGGCAGTACAGCCTTACGAATCATAAGCAGTCCTTTTCATGCGTTCCGGCTCAGGAGTGGTTAGAATGCCCATCATACTGAACGCGCGGTGGGTTTCCAGTTCGCCGTTATACGGCACCTTGTCGACCACGCCCTCCGCTGTGATTGCTCACTGTTGATGGAGTCAAATATGTCAGCGACAACCAAGGATAGCACTGCTCACCAATATCAAGGCAATGTTGATAATGCCGAAGTCGCGAAATTTGAAGCACTTGCCAGCCGCTGGTGGGATCCACAAAGTGAGTTCAAGCCGCTCCACGACATCAATCCCCTGCGGCTAGATTTTATCGATGCGCGGGCTGGCCTGGCCGGCAAGAAAGTGCTGGATGTCGGCTGCGGCGGCGGCATCTTGAGTGAGGCCATGGCGCGTCGTGGTGCAGACGTCACCGGTATCGACCTGGGCGAGGCGCCGCTGGGCGTTGCCCGCCTGCACGCCCAGGAGCAGGACGTGGCCATCGAGTACCGTCACGTCAGCGTCGAAGCGCTGGCAGAAGAGCAGCCTGGTCACTACGATGTGGTGACCTGCATGGAAATGCTGGAACACGTCCCCGACCCGGCGTCGGTGGTGCGCGCCTGCGCGACCCTGGTACGTCAGGGCGGTTATGTGTTTTTCTCTACGCTCAATCGCACGCCCAAGTCATACGTCTTTGCCATTCTGGGCGCCGAGTACGTGCTCAAATTATTGCCACGAGGCACCCATGACTACGCCAAGTTTATCCGTCCGTCTGAAATGGCGAGCTGGAACCGGCGAAGCGGTCTCGAGGTTCGCGAGCAGATCGGCCTGACCTACAACCCCATCACGCGGCATTACCGTCTCACCGAGAACGATGTGTCGGTCAACTACATGATGTACTGCCGTAAGGTGGATGCCTAGATGTCGGCGCCTTCAACACCCGAAGCGGTGCTTTTCGACCTCGACGGCACCCTGGTGGACACCGCCCCCGATCTGGCCGTGGCGACCAATGCGTTACGCCAGCATCACGGCCTGGCGCCGCTGCCGTTCCCGACGATCCGCGCCCAGGTTTCCAATGGTGGTAACGCCTTGGTCAGCCTGGCGCTGGGTAATGAGTTAAGCACTGCGCATCAGGCCGAGGCCCGGCAGTTTCTACTGGATACCTATGAAGCGGCGGTGGCGATGCACAGTCGGGTGTTTTCGCCCCTCGACGAATGGCTTACCGCCTGGCAGCGGCACCACCGTCCCTGGGGGATCGTGACCAACAAGCCACGACGCTATACCACACCCCTGATCGAGGCGCTGGCGCTTTCACCCGGCGCCCTGCTGTGTGCCGACGACTTGGCCGTCAGAAAACCTGACCCCCTTCCCTTGCTGGAGGCCGCTTCCCGGCTGGGCGTTGCCCCCCATGCCTGCTGGTACGTCGGCGATCATTTGAGGGATATGCAAGCCGCCAGGGCCGCCGGGATGACGGCGGTAGCCGTTGGCTATGGGTATATAGCCGAGGATGACGATTATCACCAATGGCCAGCGCATCTTTGGTACCACCAGTGCGCGTCACTGGTCGATGCCTTGCCGACCATTGGCTGACCGCTAGGGCTGCCTGGGGGGTTGAGCGTCGATTTTCTGCCCATGGGTGCCAGCGCTATCGGGACCCATCAACCACAGGTAAGTGGGCATGATGTCCTCCGGCGTACGCAGGTTCGCCGGGTCTTCACCCGGGTAGGCGTTGCGCCGCATTTGGGTACGGGTGGCGCCAGGGTTCAGGGTGTTGATGCGCAGATGAGGCTCGCTGTCCAGCTCATCAGCCAGCACTTCAACAAAGCCTTCCGTGGCGAATTTTGACACGGCATAGGCACCCCAATACGCACGGCCTTTGCGCCCGACGCTTGAGGAAGTGAAAATCACCGAGGCGTCGTCTGAACGCTGCAGCAGCGGCAACAGCGCCTGCGTCATCCATATCGGGCCGTTGATGTTCACCTGCATGACCTGCTCCCACAGATCCGCATCATACTGCGCAAACGGGGTAATCCTGCCGAGCAGGCCGGCGTTGTGCAGCAAGCCGTCCAGACAGCCGAACTCTTTGTCGAGGGTATCGGCCATGTCGTGAAAATCCTTGAGCGTCGCCCCTTCCAAGTTCAGTGGAAAGATGGCTGGCTGCGAACCGCCTGCGGCTTCGATCTCGTCATATACCCGCTCAAGCTTGGCGATGGTGCGCCCCAGCAGCACAACCGTCGCGCCGTGGCGCGCATAGCTGAGCGCAGCGGCACGCCCGATACCATCACCGGCACCGGTGACCAGGACAACACGATCACGAAGGAGATCGGGCGCGGGCTGATAATCAATCTTGCATGTCATCACAGACTCTCCTGGCGACGGCAATGCTAGCCACCCTGGCGAAGGAAATCATCGGCTAGCCCTGCGGCACTGCTCTGCGGATAATCATCCTGCACCTTTTCGAGCAGCGCGCGGCTTGCTTCCGCTTCGCCCTGGCGCGCTTTGACCAAGCCTAGTTTATACATCGCGTCCGGCACCTTGCTGCTGTCAGCATAGTTGTCGATCACACGATTGAAGGACTGCTCGGCGGCCTCCAACTCGCCTTCGGCGGCATACAGCTCGCCCAGCCAGTAATGACCATTGGCGGTCAGGCTGGTATCGGGGTGCTGCTCGACGAAAGCTTTAAACGCGGCAATGGCCTCGCCAAAACGACGTTCCTGTACGTGCGCAAACGCATCTTGATAAGCCTGCCGCGCCTCTTCGCTTACACCGCTTGGTGAGGGGGTATTAGCGACTTCTTCGGCGGCTTCCGGCTCTACCTCGGGTGTCGACTCCTCTACTTGGCTCGGCCCAATGCTCATCAGGCGGTCTTCGATATCCAGATAGCGCTGCTGAGACTGACGACGGAGCTGTTCCATCTGATGGCGCAGCTCCTCGATTTCGCCGCGCAGCCGCTGAATTTCCTGGCCATGCTCCTGCACCTGGTTGAATAATACCAGGCTGCCGTTCGAACCGGACTGCGTCTGTGCCTGTTCATAGAACCCGCTTCCGGATCCTGATAGATCCTCGACAACGGGTTGCTGGGCCATGCTGACCATAGGCAATACGGATAGCGGGAGCGCTAAGGCTCCCGCACCGCACAGCCTCTCAACAAAACGTTTGAGACCGTGATTCATGATGACTCCCAATGTCTAAAGCGTGCTGACTCTCACCCGGGCCATCAATAACTGAACACGACGCGGCGGTTCTGTGAATATGCCCGCTCGCTGTCACCGCGCACTGCCGGACGCTCTTCACCGTAGCTGACCACGCTCATCTGCGAGGGTGAAACGCCCTGGATGGTCAGGAAGCGCTCAACGGCATTCGCACGACGCTCGCCCAGTGCCATGTTGTATTCACGGGTACCACGCTCGTCGGTATGGCCGTGCAGGACGACGTCGACATCAGGGTTGGAGCGTAGATAGCGCGCGTGGGCCATGACCACGGATTCGTATTCGCTCTTGATGGTGTCGCGATCGTAATCAAAGTAGATGGTCTTGACGTCAGGTATGCGCGAATCGGCCTGCTGACCGCGATCAGCGCCTGATGTGCTGCTGCCGTACTGTCCGCTGGTGCCGGCGCCTGAGGTGCTGCTGGCGCTGCCACTGAGGCCGTCTTGGCTGCCAGATGAGTCACCACTCTGAGTGCCGCCGGTGCTGGAACAGCCCGCCATGACAGCAAGCGATAGCGCGACGGCCAATGAGCGAGCCAAGGGGTTAAGTTTCATAATCAGATTCCTTGCCTGAAAACGTGAATGGAGGTTATTCGTTTAAAAACGGTGACCATGCGGGATCCCGCACATCACCCTGTGCTGCGGGCAACCTGAATGACGAACGGCCATCGGCGGAAACGGCACTCAGCACCCCGTTGTTACCCTGCTGGGTAGCGAAGATTACCATGGTCCCGTTCGGTGCAACACTAGGCGATTCATCCTGGGTTGAATCGCTTAGCGTGACCAGACGGCCACTTTCGATATTCTGCCGGGCCACTTGAAAGCCACGATCCGAACGGTGGATAAGAAAGATATCTTCACCGTCAGGAGAAAAACGCGCCCGGGCATTGTAATTGCCGGTAAAGGTCATGCGCTGGGTATCGCCGCTGCTGAGGTCATGCTGATAAACCTGCGGACCACCGCTGCGATCAGAGGTAAACAGCAAGCGGTTACCGTCCGGCGACCAGGCAGGCTCGGTATCGATACTGTTGCTGTTTGTAATGCGGTTCAGCGAGCGATCCGCAATGTCCATGATGTAAATTTCTGGCTGGCCGTCCTTAGACAGTGACATCGCCAGGCGACGGCCGTTGGGTGACCAGACAGGGGCACCGTTGATACCCTCAAAGGAGGAGATGCGCGCTCGGTTGCCACTGCTTACTTCCTGAACATAGATTTCAGGCCGACTGCTTTCGAAGGACACATAAGCAAGCTTTTCGCCATCCGGCGACCAGGCGGGCGATAAAATCGGCTGGTCGGAGGTAAGTATCTGTTGGCTGTTACGCCCGTCAGCATCGGCAACGTAGAGACCATAGTCCGTATTATCCCCCACGCCCTGCGCCGTCACGTAGGCGATACGCGTGGAAAAGGCGCCGCGAATATCGGTGATCGCCTCAAAGATCTGGTCACTGATGTAGTGCGCCGCGCCGCGTAGGTCGCCTTCGCTGGCTGTCACGGTTTCACTCATCATTCGAGTCTGCCCGCTGATATCCATCAGGTCATACTGGAGGCGATAGCCGCTGTCTGTGCGCTCGGCCTGCCCCACCACCAGGTAGCGGACATCCAGCGAACGCCAGGTGCTGAAATTGACGTCGTCCGCTTCGCTCGGTTGCTCGAACATTGCGCTACGATCCAGCGGGTCAAAAAAACCGCTGCGCTCAAGATTATCGTGGATGATCTGCGCCACGTCCTCGGGCATTCCTTCGGTACCTTCGAACGGAACCACGCCGATGGGGAGCGCCTGGTCGCTGCCACGGGTGATTTCGATGGTCAGGTTAGCGCTTGCAGCGGTACTCAGCGCAAGCAATAAACAGAATAGCCATACCTTACTTGTGGTGTGCATCAGCGAACATCCCCCGGGGTAAACCGCAGATTGAATTGACGTAAATTACGCTGCTGTTCGGTCGGTAGGTCACGCAGCTCAGCGAAGGGTGCCGCATGCTCTATCGCCTGCATCGCCGACCGATCGAAGTTGCTATCGCCGCTTGAGGCCACGACCGAGGTCGTCAGGACTTCACCCGACGGGCCGAGCCTGACCTGAAGCGTAGCACTCATTGAGTCGCTTGCCTCGGGCGGGATGATCCAGGCCTGCTCGACCGCGCGTTTAACAATGGTCAGGAAGCTATTGGCAGCCTGTTCGGCCTGCCGCGCCTCGGCGGCGGCCTGGGCCTCTCCTGCAAGCTGGCGTTGCATCGCGGCTTCGGCTTCTTCCTGCAGGCGTTGCGCTTCCGCCTCTTCCTGGCGACGCTGCGCTTCGGCTTCGCGCTGACGTTCGGCCTCGGCTTCCGCCTCTTCCTGGCGACGCTGCGCTTCGGCTTCGCGCTGGCGTTCGGCCTCGGCTTCCGCCTCTTCCTGGCGACGCTGCGCTTCGGCTTCACGCTGACGTTCGGCCTCGGCTTCCGCCTCTTCCTGGCGACGCTGCGCTTCGGCTTCGCGCTGACGTTCGGCCTCGGCTTCCGCTGCTTCCTGGCGACGCTGCTCTTCGGCTTCGCGTTGGCGTTCAGCCTCGGCCTGCGCTGCTTCCTGAAGGCGCTCAGCCTGGGCTTCCGCTTCGGCCCTTGCCGCTTCAAGCGCCTCCGCCTGCTCTTCAGCCTGTGCAGCTTCCCTCGCGCTCTGCTCAGCGGCAGCCTGTTCCTGAGCCGCCTCCTCTTCGGAGGGCGCGGGAGCCTCGGCGGCGGGTTCCGGCTCGGATTCTTCAGACGCTGACATCGCCGCTGACTCGGCGTTGGCCTGCTGAGCCTGGTCGGTAAAGGCTTCCGTGCTGACCAGCGTGGCCTGCACGATGGAGGACGAATCCGGCTCTGCGCTGCGCTCGGGCCACTGGATCAGCGAAAACACTACGATCAACAGATGCACCACGATCGCGAAAACCGCTGGCCACAGGTAGCCAACGTCTTGAGGATCACGAGGTGTATTGACTGCCATGCCGTGTGTGCCCTTACTCATTCTGCGGTGGCTCGGAAATAAGCCCCACGTTGGCGACCCCCGAGCGCTGCAGGTTGCTCATGAGCACGACCACCTCACCGTAGGCCACGTTCTGATCACCCCGAACCATTACCGGTGTATCCGGACGTTGTTCCAGAATGGCGGTCACCCGACGGGTGATATCGTCGGGCGACACTTCTGTCGCCTCATCCCCCAGGCTCAGGAAGTATTGCCCTTCGCGATCAATGGAGATAATAATCGGGTCGTTATCTTTCTGGCTGTCGATGGGTTCAGAGCTGACCTGAGGCAGCTCAACGTCGACCCCTTGGTTCAGCATGGGCGCGGTGATCATGAAGATGACCAGCAGTACCAGCATGACATCGATGAAGGGAACAACGTTGATTTCAGCCATGGGCTTACGCTGTCCGCCACGTTTGAACGGTCCTTGCATGGGGCTGCTCCCTTAGCTTGACGCGCTGTCACGCCCTTGCAGATTGCGGTGCAAGATGGCATGGAATTCTTCGGCGAAATCTTCGTACTTGCCTAGCAGGCGACTGGCGCTGTTGGAGAGACGGTTGTAGAAAATGACCGCGGGAATCGCGGCAAACAGCCCCATGGCGGTGGCAATCAGCGCTTCGGCTATCCAGGGCGCCACCGTTGCCAGCGTCGCCTGCTGAGTCATCGATAAGGACTGGAATGACCCCATGATGCCCCATACGGTACCAAACAGCCCGATATAAGGGCTTGCCGAGGCGACGGTGGCCAGGAAGACGAGATGTTGGGTGAGGCGATCTTCTTCACGGGACCAGGCCACGCGCATACTGCGTTGGACGCCTTCCAGAATGGTCGGCGCATTACGCGTTTTGGGCATCAGGCGATTGAACTCACGGAAGCCTGCCTGGAATATATGCTCGGCCCCGTGGCGCGGGTCGTCGGCGGGTATATCGCGGTATAGCTCGTTGAGGTCTACCCCCGACCAGAAGGTCTCTTCAAACTGGGCATATTCTTTCTGGGCACGGCGCAGCGCGATACCGCGTTGAAAAATCACGATCCACGACAGAACGGATCCCACCACCAGCAGCAGCATGACCAGTTGAACCACGACGCTGGCGTTCATGATCAAGTGTGGAATAGACATGGCATTATCGTTCACAAGTGCCCTCATCAATCATCAATAAATGTGGAAATACGTGCCCGCATCGTACCTTATATCAGCGACGTGAGCGCAGACGGCCATGCCATGGGGCGAAGATGCGTAACGCTCAAGCACGCTATCTCGACCGTGGCGGCGCAAAGACGTTCATTTCCCCGCCACACGTGCTGCTCAAACGTCATGCGGCAGCGGCCCATGCTGATGACCTCGGCACTGACCTCGAGCGCATCGTCCAATCGCGCCGGTTTGGTGTAATGGCAGGACAAGCGATATACCACTAGCTGCGTGCCCGCGTCCAGCAGCGATTGCTGGTCAAGTCCCAGCGCTCGCAGCCATTCGCTCCGGGCACGCTCCATAAACTTCAGGTAGTTAACGTAGTAGACAATGCCCCCGGCGTCTGTATCCTCCATGTAAACGCGGACGGGGAAACGCACGCTTTGGCTCATGGCCGCTGCTCTCCCTGGGCATCGCTGGACGCCTCGTGGGGAACCCGCTCAAAGTGCAGCCAGGCTTGCCGGGTAACGACCCGGCCGCGCGGGGTACGCATCATCAAGCCCTGCTGAATCAGATAAGGCTCGATAACGTCTTCAATGGTATCGCGTTCTTCACCGATGGCCGCGGAAAGCGAATCGACGCCGACCGGGCCACCGTCGAATTTATCGATCATGGCCAGTAACAGTCGGCGATCCATGTGATCCAGACCGTGGTGATCGACATTGAGCATGTTAAGCGCGGCGTCGGCAAGCGTCGCATCGACAATGCCGTCGCCCTTCATTTCAGCGTAGTCACGCACGCGGCGCAGCAGGCGATTGGCTATCCTCGGCGTTCCTCTGGAGCGGCGGGCAATCTCCACGGCGCCATCGTGGTGGGTTTCGACGCCCAGCAGACTGGCTGAGCGGGTGACAATTTCGGTCAGCTCGGTCAGGTTGTAAAATTCCAGCCGCTGAACGATACCAAAGCGGTCGCGAAGCGGTGAGGTAAGCAGTCCCGCTCGGGTGGTGGCACCCACCAGGGTAAAGCGTGGTAAATCCAGCTTGATCGAACGCGCGGCCGGGCCTTCACCGATCATGATATCGAGCTGGAAGTCCTCCATTGCCGGGTACAGCACCTCCTCCACGACCGGGGAAAGGCGATGGATTTCATCGATAAACAGCACGTCGCCAGGCTCGAGGTTGGTGAGCATCGCGGCCAGGTCACCCGCGCGCTCCAGCACCGGACCCGACGTGGACTTGAGCCCCACCCCCATTTCCGTGGCAATAATGTTGGCCAAGGTAGTTTTGCCCAGCCCCGGCGGGCCGAATACCAGGGTATGATCCAGGCTCTCTTCGCGCAGTCGCGCGGCACCAATGAAAATTTCCAGCTGCTCGCGCACGCGGGGTTGGCCGATATAGTCTACTAGCCGCTTGGGGCGAATCGCATGGTCAATGCGGACTTCGCCCTGCTCGGGCTCAGCGGCAATCAATCGATCGTGCTCTAGCATAAGCGCTCTTCTGTACGTCCGTCGTTAAACCGCGACCATCTTTCGCGATCAGCCTTTCATCCGCTGTGTCAGTGCCGCCTTGATGAGCGCCTCGGTGGACTGGGAACCATCGAGATCGGCCAGCATTTTGGACGCCTCGGTGAGTTTGTAACCAAGACTCACAAGCGCCGCTTCCGCATCCGCCACGCTATTGCGGTAGCTCGCCGCTTGCCCATTGGCCGCCTCCAGCGGGAGCGTCGCGTCCCCCCCGTTTTCCCACTGCGCAAAGCGGTCACGCATTTCAATGATCAAGCGCTCGGCAGTTTTCTTGCCAACACCGGGCAGCTTGGTCAGTGCCTTGCTGTCATCGTCGCGTACACAACGCATGAAGGCATCTTCATCCATGCCTGACAGAATGGCCAACGCCAGCTTGGGGCCAACGCCATTTACCTTGATCAGGGCGCGGAACAGAGCGCGCTCGTGCTCGCGGCCAAACCCATACAGCAGGTGGGCGTCATCGCGAATACTCAAATGGGTATACAAAAAAACCTGTTCGCCAACCGCTGGCAGTGAGACCAGGGTGGTCATCGAGGTCTCCAGTTCGTACCCCACGCCGTGCACGTCAACCACTATCCAGGGAGGCTGTTTCTCAATCAACGGGCCTTGAAGCCGTCCAATCATAGTTACGCTCACGCTAAACAAAGACAGTCGCCACTATAAAGCGACTCTGTACAGATGACCAGTGGTCAGCAGCTTGCCGTCAGGAAAGTCGCCAGCGGCCTGTTGAACGGCGACGCCCTGCTCCTCGGGTTGAGAGTGCCTGAGGGGCCTGACTAGCGTAGGCGTGGGTCAATGCGATGGCCAAGGCGTCGGCAGCGTCGGCCTGGGGAGCGGCCGCAAGCTGCAGGATGGCCGTGACCATATGCTGTACCTGCAATTTGTCGGCACCGCCCTGGCCGGTCACCGCTTGCTTGATCTGGCGGGCGGCGTATTCCTCAATGGCCAGGCCGTGATTGGCCATACACACCAGCGCTGCCCCGCGTGCCTGGCCAAGCTTGAGCGCCGAATCAGGATTCTTGGCCATGAAGACGCGCTCGATGGCGACGGCGTTGGGCCGATGGAGGCCCACCACTTCGCTGAGCCCGGCGTATATTTGCGCCAACCGCTGCTCCAGGGCGCCCTCCGCCGTCCGAATACAGCCGCTGGCGACGTATCGGGGCACGACGCCTGCCAGCTCAATGACGCCGTAGCCGGTAATCCGCGATCCCGGGTCAATCCCTAGAATGCGCACCGCTGAGGGAGCGGATGACGTCTGCATACGACAATACTCGGGTAGTTCATACAAAAACACCGACGCCTGAGCGCCGGTGTGGAGGGCTGATCGAGCACTTATTCGGCGGTCGAATCCGCCTTGGCTTTCTGACGCAGGCGAATGTTGAGATCCTTGAGCTGCTCTGAGCTCACCTCGCCCGGTGCGTCGGTCATCAGACACGCAGCGCTCTGGGTTTTCGGGAAGGCGATCACTTCGCGAATCGTCTTGGCACCGGCCATCAACATGACCAGGCGGTCGAGACCAAAGGCCAGACCGCCATGGGGCGGCGCGCCGTACTGAAGAGCGTCCAGCAGGAAACCGAATTTTTCCTGTGCTTCCGCATCGCTGATACCCAAAATATCGAACACCGTGCGCTGCATGGTCTGGTCGTGAATACGGATCGACCCGCCGCCCAGCTCGGTGCCGTTGAGCACCATGTCGTAAGCGCGGGAGAGTGCGCTTGCCGGGTCGTCCTTGAGGGCTTCCGGCGAGCAGGAAGGCGCGGTAAACGGATGGTGAAGCGGGCTCAGGCGACCGTTATCGTCCGCCTCGAACATCGGAAAGTCCACTACCCACAGCGGCGACCAATCCTGGGTGTACAGCTCGAGATCCGCGCCCAGCTTGACGCGCAGCGCGCCAATGGCTTCGTTGACGATGCGTGCCTTGTCGGCGCCAAAGAAAATGATGTCGCCATCTTTGGCGTCGACGCGGTCAAGCAGATCCTCGACGATGTTTTCCATGAACTTGACGATGGGTGACTGAAGCCCGTCCAGGCCCTTGGCGCGCTCGTTGACCTTGATCCAGGCCAGGCCCTTGGCACCGTAGATACCGACGAACTTGGTGTACTCGTCGATTTCCTTACGCGACAGCGAAGCGCCACCGGGGACTTTGAGCGCGGCAACGCGTCCATCGTCGGCGTTCGCCGGGCCTGAGAACACCTTGAAGTCCACCTGCTGCATCAGGTCGTCGACATCGGTCAGCTCAAGCGGGATGCGCAAGTCGGGCTTGTCGGAGCCGAAACGATCCATGGCGTCCTGCCACGTCATGCGCGGGAAGTCGGCCAGCTCGACATCAAGCACTTCCTTGAAAAGCTGGCGAATCATCGACTCGGTAATGCCCATGATATCTTGCTCTTCGACAAAAGAAGCCTCGATATCGATTTGCGTAAACTCGGGCTGACGATCCGCACGCAGGTCTTCGTCGCGGAAACATTTGGCAATCTGGTAGTAGCGATCGAACCCGGCAACCATCAACAGCTGCTTGAACAGCTGAGGCGACTGGGGCAGCGCGAAGAAGCTGCCCGCATGGGTGCGGCTGGGCACCAGGTAATCCCGTGCGCCTTCAGGCGTGGCGCGCGTCAACACCGGTGTTTCGATGTCCAGGAACCCCTGGTTTTCGAGAAACGCACGGACGGTGTGCGAAATACGCGAACGCAGGCGCAGCTTGTCGATCATGTCAGGCCGACGCAGATCGATATAGCGGTGCTTGAGACGCACTTCCTCGCCTACCTTACCGTGCTCGTCGAGCTGGAAAGGCGGTGTTACGGCGGTATTGAGCACCTCAACATCTTTTGCCAGTACTTCGATCATCCCGGTAGGCATGTTGGGATTTTGCGTGCCTTCCGGACGTAGACGAACCCGGCCTGTAATGCGCAGTACAAATTCGCTGCGAGCGCGGTCGGCATTGGCAAACGCCTCGGCGGTATCCGGATCGACCACGAACTGCGCGACGCCATCGCGGTCGCGCATATCGAGGAAGATGACCCCACCGTGGTCACGGCGGCGATGTACCCATCCGCATACGGTGACCGTCTGGTCTACCAATGTTTCGTTAAGCTGGCCGCAATAATGACTGCGCATGTTTCATCCTGTTGTGTTTCGTGGCAAAAGTGTTCGTGAGCCTTTCCGGCCCTGGCGCGGCGGCTAGGCCGCCGTGCCTTTTTTCGATGCAGCGTCACCGGCAGCGTTCTTGCTACCGGCGTCTGTCCCCGCTGGCTTTGCGTCAGCAGCCAGGTTCTTTTTGCTGCCGGTCTTGAAATCGGTTTCGTACCAACCGCCGCCTGCCAGCCGGAAACCTGCCGCCGACACGAGGCGTGACAGGCTGGCACTTTCACAGGCAGGACAGTCCGTTAACGGATCCGCGCTGATTTTCTGCAATTTATCCAGGCGATGGCCGCAGGCCTTGCACTCATATTCATAGATGGGCATGTTGATGACTCCAGAAAGCTCAACTCCGACAAAACAGCGACATAAATGCTGCCAAGCTGCGATATGCGGCCAGTCGGGATAAATTCCAAGGCGATAGTTGATCACGAGACGCTATTATACCCTTTTGTGCCCCCTGCCGAGCAAGGCTATCCACCCTCGGTAGGTAATGGAGATGAGAAAATGCCCAATGCAGTGATACTGGATGCCGAGAGCCTTGGCCCTCAGATCGATCTGGCGGCGATCCGCAACGAGGTATCCAACCTTGAGGTATTCGGCCAGAGCACCACCCAGCAGGCCCGGGAGCGCCTGGCGGATACCGATATCGCGATCGTCAACAAGGTGGTTCTGGATGCCGACACGCTTAAGCAGCTGCCCTCGCTCAAGCTGATCTGCGTACTCGCCACCGGGCTCAACAACATTGACCTGGACGCCGCTAAACACCAGGGCATCGAGGTCAAGAACGTGACGGCCTACGGCACGGCCAGCGTATCGCAACATACCTTGATGCTGATGTTGACGCTGGCCAACCGATTACCGCGCTATCAGCGCGATGTAGCGACAGGCGCCTGGCAGCAAAGCGACTTTTTCTGTCTGCAGGATTACCCGACGCTTCAGCTGGCGGGCAAACATCTTGTCATGGTCGGGCAAGGTGAGCTGGGATCGGAAGTTGCACGGCTGGCCGAGGCCCTCGGCATGCGCATAAGCTTCGCGGCGCGTCCCGGCGATGAAGCGAACGACCCACGGGCATCGCTCGACGACCTGCTGCCCGACGCCGACGTGATCAGCCTTCACTGCCCACTCAACGAAGCCACCTGGCACTTGATCAACGCCACACGTCTTGCCAGAGCCAAGTCGTCGCTGCTGCTGATCAACTGCGCCCGCGGCGGCATTATCGATGAAGAGGCTGCCCTGGCAGCGCTGAGAGACAACCAAATCGGCGGTCTCGCCGTGGACGTCCTGCCCCAGGAACCTCCTCGGGACGGCCATCCATTGCTATCGGCACTAAATGAGCCGCTGAACCTGATCGTCACGCCGCATAATGCCTGGATCACACCGGAAGCACGCCAAAACGTGGTCAGCCTCACCGCTGACAACATCCGGCAGTGGCAAGCGGCACATTAATACGTCGCGAAATGATCCGGGGCGTGGCACTGATCGAGCACGTCGAGTTCGACGTGGGTCACCTGCGCCCCTTCCGGCCCCTGCCATAACCATTCGCTGACGGTCTTGACCGCATCACGGCTTCCGCACAGCAATACTTCGACACGACCATCGGGCAGGTTTTTCGCATAGCCGGTAAGACGGTACTCAAGCGCCTGATGCTGGGTGGAACGACGAAACCACACCCCCTGTACTTTTCCCGTCACCCAGGCGCGTACACAACACTCTGCCATGGCTCTCTCCTATTCCGGGTGGTGTTCTTGATGCTTGACAAGGATGGCGCTATTGCGCGGCACTAACGGACGCCCCCGGCGAATCAACAGTGACCGCGTGAACGCCGCACCAAACAGCAGGATGAGCGATGAGTAGTAAACCCACAGCAATACCATCACCACCGAGCCTGCAGCCCCGTAGGTTGACGCCGTTGCCGTGTAGGCAAGATAGACAGCAATGACGCTGCGGCCGATGGTAAACAGCACGGCGGTCACCAGCGCGCCGATCAACACATCCTGCCAACTCAGCACCACATCGGGCAACACCTTGAATATGGTCGCGAACAGCATCGCCACGACTATCAACGATACCAGGGACTCGGCGAGCTGGCTCAATAAACCGACGTAGGGCAGCAGATTATCGGCGGCCCCCAGCGCGCCGCGAATCGCCACCCCAAGCACCAACGACACCATCAGGATAAAGCCGATGGAGAGCACGACGGTCAATGACAGCAAACGATTTTTAATGAACACCAGCGCGCCATTGGCCGTCGGCTTGGCTGTCACCCCCCAGATGGTATTGAGCGAAAACTGCATTTGCGCAAATACCGTGGTGGCACCTACCATCAGCGCCGCCACCCCTAACAGGGTCGGCATGATACCGGCCTCCTGGATGCGAGACTGGGCGACGGCCTGCTCAACCACCGAGGCAGCCTCGGCGCCCATGGTGCTTTGCAGTTGCGCCACGATCTGTCCCTGCGCGGCTTCTTCACCCAGCACCAGGCCGATCACGCTTACCGCAATAATGATCGTCGGTGCCAGCGAGAAAAGCGTATAGAACGCCAGGGAACCCGCGTAGCTGAAGGCATTACGTTGCAGCCAAAGCGTCGCTGAGTCCTTGATCACATTGCCCCAGAAATAAACGCTGCGTTTGAGCATGACGACTCCCTAATGGATTGATACAGGGCCCACTATCCATGGCCTAAGATAACTAGCATACCCAATCACACCGTTGGCTGCAGAGCCGGATTGCGCCGCCTCGACAAGCCCACCATAATGACCCATCAACTTAACTGCGGATAAAGGACAGCCTGCATGGCAATCGATGCCCCACATCCGACCTCGGCGTATGACTTTGATTGCCTGGTATTTATCGGCCGCTTTCAGCCTCCCCACCTGGGCCACCTGGCGATTATCCGCGAAGCATTGAAGCAAGCACGTCAGGTGATCGTATTGGTGGGCTCCTCCTGGCAGGCACGCTCATTACGCAACCCTTGGCGCTTCGAAGAGCGTCAGGCGATGCTGCGCTCGGGGTTCGACGAAGAAGATAATCAACGCCTGGAAATCACCCCGCTGCTCGATGCGTTGTACAACAACGATGTGTGGGTACGCGATGTGCAACGCAAGGTTCGCGACCTCGCCGCGCCGACCAACGCCAGGCTGCCGCGGATCGGGCTTATTGGAGCCAGCAGAGGCCAGTCCAGCTACTACCTGTCGTTATTTCCCCAGTGGGAATCGGTCAGCGTTCCGCTGGTCGAGGGGATTTCCGCCAGCCATATCCGCGAACGTCTGTTTCGCTCTCCCGGCTCCACCGACGACTATCTCAGCACGGGTGCTTTCCACGACTTGCCGCCAGGGGTGGTTGAACAGGTGCAGTACTTCTGCTGTGGCACTGACTATGAACAGCTTCTCGAGGAGCAGCGACTCCTCGACCAGTATCGACAGGCCTGGCAACAAGCCCCCTACCCGCCGATCTTCGTGACGGTCAATGCCGTCGTGGTGCAATCGGGCCACGTCCTGCTGGTGCGTCGCACCTCGGCGCCGGGAAAAGGCCTGTTGGCGTTACCCGGCGGATTCATCAACCCCCACGAACGGCTGCTGGATGCCTGCCTGCGGGAACTACGCGAGCGTATTCGTTTGAAAGTGCCCGAGCCGGTTCTCAAAGGCTCGCTCCGGGGGCAGCGGCTGTTTGATGAACCGCACCGCAGCTGGCGAGGACGAACGCTGGCGGAAGCCTTTTATTTTGCTCTGCGCCCCGATCAGCAACTGCCGCGCCTGAAGCCGGTCAAGGGCGGGGATCAGGCTCGCTGGGTAGCCCTGGCCGACCTCGAGCCGGACAGCCTGTTCGAAGACCATTTCTTCATCATTCAGAACTTTCTGGGCCTGCCGGCGGATTTCAGCAGTGTTCCCTGAGCCCTAGCCTTGGAGAAAATCCCTTGGCAGCTTCATCATTTGCCGCCACAGACGCTCTACTCCCGGCTTGTGCACCAACGAGCAGCGATATAGACGGATCTCCAGCGGGATATCCCAGTTGGCATCCGCGGCACGTACCAGCCGCCCGCTGTTCAGCTCCTCGCGGATACAGAAATCGGGGATCCAGGCGACGCCCACCCCCTGTAGCACCATGCCTTTCAAGCCTTCCGCCATGGCCGTTTCGTAGACGGTCCGCAGCTTCATGCGTAGCGGATCATTCTTGAGCAACATGCGCACGCTGCGCCCTAGGAAAGCGCCTTGAGTATACGCAAGATACGGTACCGAGCTGTCGCGCTGGAGCGAAAACAGGGGGTTTCCCTGGGCGTCGGGTAGCGACACCGGCAGCATGTTGACGTTGCCGATGGAAAAGGAAGGAAATACCTCGGCGTCCAGTTGCATGGTGGCAAAGGGGTCATAGTAGGCGAGCATGAGATCGCAGTTGCCCTCGCGCAGCACATGGATCGCATCGCCCACGTTCATGGCCACCAAACGCGTAGGCAACTCACCCAACCCCTTTTGCAGCCGGGATATCCAGGGCGGGTAAAAGCTCAGGGCCAGCGAATGAGCCGCCACGATATCCAGTGCCTCATTGGCCATTGAAAGCCCGCGCAAATGCCCCAGTGATTCAGTGAGCTGCTCTACCAGGTTGCGTGCCGTTACCAGGAATAGCTGACCTTCCGACGTCAAGCCGACCGGCGTTGTCGAACGATCCACCAACGTGACCCCCACTGCCTGCTCCAGGGCGCGAATGCGGCGGCTGAAGGCAGGCTGGGTGACATGCCGCTGGCGGGCCGATGCGGAAAAACTACGCGTATTGGCCAAGGCCACGAAGTCTTCTAGCCATTTTGTTTCAAGATTCACCTACGACTCCTTGTCACCCTGGTCGTCTAGCTGGATTTGGCACTGAGCCGTCTGATTACTGAATAGGGGCCGTCAGGTATGCCGCACGCGAAACCACTTTTTTCCACCAGGGGCGCTGAGCAATTTCATCGAGCCCAATTCGCCGACATTGAGCAAAGTCTTTTTCCAGCATCAGCGTGACCTGTGACGCAACCGCCTCGCAGGGCATAAATGCCGTAATTTCAAAGTTTAACCGGAAAGAACGATTATCCATATTGACCGTCCCCACCGTGGCGGCTCGGTTGTCGACAAGCATCACTTTTTGATGGAGAAAACCAGGAAGATAACGGTATATTTTTACACCCGCGCGCAGCATATCGGGTAGAAATGAAAAAGCCGAGAGGAAAACCAGCAGATGATCCGGGCGCTCGGGGATCATGACCCGCACATCGACACCGCGCATGGCGGCCAAGCGCAGCGCATCCTGTACGCCCTGATCTGGAACGAAATAGGGGCTGGTCACCCAAAGCCGCTCCTGGGCGCTCTGAATCACCTGCTGTATCAGCAGACTTGCCGTATCCTGGCGATCCGCCGGGCCTGAAGGCACCACCACCACATGGTGGTTGCTGGCAAAGGTTTCCCGGGGTTGCCAATCCAGCGTGATAACCTCGCCGGTGGCCCAGTGCCAGTCTTCCCAGAAGGCTTCCTGAAGGCCCATCACGCTTGGCCCCTGCAGTTTGAGGTGAGTGTCGCGCCAGGCGCCGCGATGAGGATCTTCCCCCAGATACTCGACGCCGACGTTGAATCCCCCCAGCCACCCTTGCTGACCATCAACCACCATCACCTTACGGTGGTTGCGAAAGTTCAGCTGAAAGGGGTGCTTGAAGCCCCGCGATGAGCGAAAAGCGCTGACCTCGATGCCCGCTTGCATCAAGTCGTTCAAATACCGCGCGCTGAGTTTACGACTGCCCATCTCATCGTAGAGAAAGTAGATGTTCACGCCGCGGCGAGCGGCCTGCTGAAGATAGCCCATCATGCGGCGACCGAGAGCATCGTCGCGGACGATGAAAAACTGCAGCAGAATATAGTGCTTAGCTTGCTCCATACCGGCGAACAGGCTGTCGAAGGTCGCTTCGCCATCAATCAGCAAGCTGGCCTGATTACCATGCGTCATCGGCATCATGGCCAGCTGTTCAACCGCCTGAATATCGGCGCTTTTGGACGTCACGCCATAAGGGTCTATATTGGCACGATAGCGCACCAGCATGCGGCGCAGGATATTGTCGCGCACGCCACGGGCGGTAACATAGCCGTAGAACCGCGGCCGCCCGAACAGCCAATAGGCGGGTACCGCCACGTAGGGAAAGGTGAGCAGCGAGATGATCCAGGCAACGGCCCCCTGGGATGTGCGGCTCGACATCAACGCCATCACCGCTGAAACGATCCCCAGCACATAGGTCAGCAAGATGCCGGTCCCTAGCAACCACGAGGTCATGGTGGTGTCCTTGTCATGGGTGTTCAATCCTGTGCGCCGTACTTGCCGGAATGGATAAAGGCCCCGCCACCGACGGGGCCTTTCAAGCCTAGAACATTCTCGGTCTGCGGGGAACTCAAGCCGTTTGGGCGATGATCTCCTTCCACTTGGCGGGCCCGGTCTGATGCACCGACGTGCCTGCGCTATCCACCGCCACCGTGACCGGCATGTCTTCCACTTCAAACTCGTAAATCGCTTCCATGCCGAGATCTTCAAAGCCGACGACACGGGACTGCTTGATCGCCTGGGCAACGAGGTACGCAGAGCCGCCTACCGCCATCAGATACACCGCCTGATTGTCGCGAATCGCGTCAATCGCCGCCTGTCCCCTTTCGGCCTTGCCGACCATGCCCAGCAGGCCGGTTTCTTCCAGCATGGTACGGGTAAACTTGTCCATACGCGTGGCGGTCGTGGGGCCTGCAGGCCCCACGACTTCATCGCCAATGGGGTCGACTGGGCCCACGTAGTAAATAAATCGGCCTTTCATGTCCACGGGCAACGGTTCGCCCTTGGCGATCATGTCCACCATGCGTTTGTGCGCGGCGTCGCGACCGGTGAGCAACTTGCCATTAAGCAGCAGCGTGTCGCCGGGCTGCCAGGTTTTGACATCTTCCGGCGTAACCGTATCGAGATTGACTCGCTTGACGTTATCGCCCGCTTCGCGGGTGATTTCCGGCCAGTCTTCGAGTTTGGGTGCCGCTAGCGCCACGGGGCCCGAACCGTCCAAGGTGAAGTGCGCATGACGGGTAGCGGCACAGTTGGGAATGATGGCGACTGGCTTGTTCGCCGCATGGGTCGGATAATCCTTGACCTTGATGTCCAGCACGGTGGTCAGGCCGCCCAGTCCCTGAGCGCCAATGCCGCTTTTGTTGACCTTGTCGAAAAGCTCAAGACGCAGTTCCTCGGCGCGGTTGCTCGCCCCACGCGCCTGAAGATCCTGGATATCGATCGGGTCCAGCAGCGCTTCCTTGGCGATTTCCATGGCTTTTTCCGCCGTACCGCCAATGCCGATCCCCAGCATGCCCGGCGGACACCAGCCGGCCCCCATCTTGGGCAGTTGCTCCATCACCCAGTCCACCACGCTGTCCGACGGGTTGAGCATGGCAAACTTGGATTTGGCTTCGCTACCACCGCCCTTCGCGGCCACGTGAATATCGACCTTGTCACCCGGCACAAGCTTATGGTGAATAATTGCAGGCGTGTTGTCCTTGGTGTTCTGACGCTTGCCGTCGGGGTCTGCCAGCACCGACGCACGCAGGATATTGTCGGGGAGCTGATAGGCACGGCGCACGCCCTCGTTGACCATGTCGTCCAGGCTCATGTCGGCGTCCCAGGTCACCTGCATGCCCACGTGGACAAAGACCGTCACGATGCCGGTGTCCTGGCAGATCGGCCGGTGACCGGTAGCGCACATCCGCGAGTTGATCAGAATCTGCGCGATCGCGTCCTTGGCAGCGGGGTTTTCTTCGCGCTCATAAGCCGCCGCCATGGCATCGATAAAGTCTTTGGGATGGTAATAGGAGATATACTGCAGGGCATCGGCAACGCTTTGAATCACGTCGTCCTGGCGAATCACGGTCATGGACAAACAGCTCCTCGGTTATCGTCTTATCGGCAGCCTTAGCGGTCTTTGCCACAAGTGCCTGCTCGGCTTGAAGCATTATACCGTATTGCCCCCTCCCCAGCAGCAACACCAACGTCATTGAAACGAAGGGTGTAGGAAGTTGCCAAATGCCAGGTTATGCAAGATAACGGTATAAACTATGGTGTATTAACCTGACAACCTGGGCACCAATACAGGCGCCTGGACCCCACCATCATGCGCTCGATGACCTCGCCGCAGCGGTGACAGGAAAGCCCCGCGCGCTCGAAAACGCTGAACCGCCATTGGCGACGCGGCTCGCCGGCGGCGATGGCCTGCTCGATCCAGGCCAGGGTATTGGTGACGCCCGCCTGCTGATACGCCTGACGCGTCGTGTCGATAATGCAGGTGGCCAGCTGATAGTGCTGGTACTCGGTCAAGTCAACCGGACGCTGCTTGGGGTGACACTGGGCAAAAAACAGGATTTCGGAGCGCAGGTAATTACCCAGCCCCGCGACAAACCCCTGATCGAGTAACAGGCCACCCAACCGGCGTCGCAGGAAGGCGCGCGAGGTAATCCGTGACGCCACGTCGTCGACGGTCAGCGAGTGGCTGAGCAAATCCGGCCCCAGTCGGGATAAAAAGGGATGTTTCGCCAAGTCTTGCTGATGCCAGAGCGAAATATCCGACGCACTGTACAGGCTTGCTGCTTTACCGTCGGCGACCAGGCGAACACGTAGCGAGCGCTTGGTGGAAGGAGGCTTTGCTGCATCGTGAAGTTTCCAAACGCCATATAGCTGGTTGTGGGAGTACAGCACCTGCTGATTGGCAAAGCGCAGCAGCATGGCCTTCCCCCAGGTATCCACCGCCTCGACGCGGATCCCTTCCAGCGCACTCGCCTGCTTGGCAAGCTCGGGAAAGGCAAACCAGGCCTCATCGATCACCCTGCCGCCGATCTGACGCTGAATACTGTCCGCCGCGCGACGGATTTCCGGACCTTCAGGCATGCCCTACCCCAGCGCCAGCTGTTTTTCTTTCATTTGATTGAGCTGGTCGCGCAAACGAGCGGCTTCCTCGAACTCTAGATTCTGCGCAGCCTCGAACATCGAGTCTTCCAACTTGCTGATCGCCGTGAGGAAATCGTGCTTGTTCATGTTGGCCGTATCGTATTCGGCGGCGCTCTCGGCAACCTTGCGATCGCTGCCGCGCTGACGGCTGTTTTTCTTGCCGGGGGCCTGGGCCGCTTCCATGATGTCGGTTACCGAGCGGGTAATCGTCGTGGGGGTAATGCCATGGGCCTCGTTGTGAGCCTTCTGCTTGTCACGCCGACGCTGGGTTTCATCCATCGCCCGGCGCATGGAGTCGGTCACCCGGTCACCATAGAGAATAGCTTTGCCCTGGGCGTTACGCGCGGCACGGCCAATGGTCTGGATGAGCGAGCGCTCGTTACGCAGAAACCCTTCCTTATCGGCATCGAGGATGGCGACCAGCGACACCTCAGGAATATCCAGGCCTTCGCGGAGCAAGTTGATCCCCACCAGGACGTCGAACTTACCCAGGCGCAGATCGCGGATGATTTCCACCCGCTCGACGGTATCGATATCCGAGTGCAGATAACGCACGCGAATACCGTGATCATCCAGGTATTCCGTCAGGTCTTCGGCCATGCGCTTGGTGAGCGTCGTCACCAGTACCCGCTCGCCCACCTCGGTGCGCAGGCCGATCTCTGACAGCAGGTCGTCGACCTGGGTACTGGCCGGGCGCACCTCGATTTCTGGGTCCAGCAGCCCCGTCGGCCGCACGACCTGCTCGACGATTTGCCCGGCATGGTCGGCTTCGTAGGGGCCAGGCGTTGCCGAGACAAAAATCGTTTGCGGCGAAATCGCCTCCCACTCCTCAAATTTCATGGGACGGTTGTCCAACGCCGACGGCAAGCGAAAGCCATACTCGACCAGCGTTTCTTTGCGCGAACGGTCGCCTTTGTACATGCCCCCCACCTGAGGCACGCTGACATGGGATTCATCGATGAACAGCAGCGCATCGTCGGGCAGGTAATCGAAGAACGTCGGCGGCGGCTCGCCGGGCGCGCGACCCGATAGATAGCGCGAGTAGTTTTCGATGCCGTTGCAGTACCCCAGCTCGAGCATCATTTCGATATCGTAGAGAGTGCGCTGCTCTAAGCGCTGTGCCTCGACGAGCCGCTCGTGTTTGCGCAGCCACTCCAGGCGCTCCTTGAGCTCGGCCTTGATATCATCGATGGCCCCGAGGATGGTCTCGCGGGGGGTTACGTAATGCGACTTGGGGTAGATCGTCATGCGCGGCACCTGACCCCGCACGTCACCGGTCAGCGGATCAAACAGCCGGATCGAGTCGATTTCATCATCGAACAGCTCGACGCGCACCGCCTCCTCTTCGGCGTCCGCCGGGAAAATATCGATCACATCGCCGCGCACCCGGTAGGTGCCGCGACGAAAATCCATATCGTTGCGCGTATACTGAAGCTCCGCAAGCCGGCGCAGAAACGCCCGCTGATCAATCAGCTCGCCGCGGGTAAAGTGCAGGCGCATTTTCAGATACTGGTCAGGGTCACCCAAACCATATATGGCCGACACCGACACGACAATCAGGGCGTCACGACGCTCCAGCAGCGCCTTGGTCGCGGAAAGGCGCATCTGCTCGATATGGTCGTTGATCGAGGCATCCTTTTCGATAAAGGTGTCCGATGACGGCACATAGGCTTCCGGCTGGTAGTAATCGTAATAGGAAACGAAGTACTCGACGGCATTATCGGGAAAAAACGCCTTGAATTCGCCGTACAGCTGGGCGGCCAGGGTTTTATTCGGCGCCATCACAATAGTGGGGCGTTGTTGCTCCTCAACGATATTGGCCATCGTGAAGGTTTTACCCGAGCCGGTGACACCCAGCAGTGTTTGATGGGCAAGCCCCGACTCAAGTCCGCCAATCAGTCCCTTGATGGCATTGGGCTGGTCGCCTGCGGGTTGAAATTTCGATTGCAACCGGAATGGCTTGCTCATCATTGCTCCTGTCGGGTAGGGCGAGCTACTCGGTGCTCGTCGTGATATCCACGGTTGATTGGGTCATCAAGCGCTGAATCGGGCAGCGATGGCTGATGTCTTCGAGCCTGGCGCGCTGCTCGGGGTCATCAATGCCGTGAAAAGCAAGCGTGACCGCGAGCTTGTAGACACCTTTGGCTTCCTGGCTGTCATCGCGCTGCACCGTCACCGTAATACCTTCCAGCGGCCACTGCTTGCGCTTGGCATACATCTGAACCGTGATTGCCTTGCACGTTCCCAGGGCGATATCGAAATAGTCATGCGGATCCGGCGCGCTACCGTCACCGCCTACGACGGGGGGTACATCGGCGTACAAATCTTCCAGGCCGTCCACCTCGACGCGCTGACGAAAGACGCGGTTGCGCTCACTGATCACGGTAATAGGCTTGTGCATCATGTTACCTTTATGCCGAGTTTGAGTTTTTCAACGGCCTTGATCAGCGCCTCACGCTTTACACGGCCGACTACCTCCGCGCCGTAGCGGCCCACTTCGGCACTGTCGACGCCGTCGAGCATCATCAGCGCGGTGGTGATTTTATTGACCTGTTCAGCGGATGTGACGCCGTGAAAGGTTAATGATTGCAGTGCCATCGCCTATCCTTGTTACGCATTCAGGGTATCAATACGGGTCAATGCCAACCGGATTGGCTCGCCGAGCGGTGTGGTGTGGTTTTGCCCTATGCAAAACTGATACAGACGGATGAGTCTAGCATGCAGCGTGCACCTTGCAATCGCCGGTCATCGCCCACATTTATACTCAATATTGATTCGCATCACGATTCAACCACCCCCTTCATCAGGAGTTGTCATGGCGACCGTCCCCTCAGTCGATGCCCTCAACAGCGGTGTTCGCCTTCATCATCTCGCTGCGCTGGACGTCAAAGGCCCCGACGCAGAAACGTTCCTGCAGGGACAAACCAGTGCCCAGGTCAGCCTGGCCGATGGCCGCTTTGCTCCCCTTACCTGCTTCTGCACGCCCAAAGGGCGCATGCTGGCCAACGCCCAACTGATGAAAGTAGGCGCTGAGCACTACCGATTACTGCTCAGCGCCTCACTGCTCGAGTTGCTCACCGCCCACCTCAAAAAGTTCGCGGCCTTCTACCGCGCTGAATTGGTGCCGCTGCCAGCACTCCCGCTGATCGGCATCGGCGATAACGCCCAGGCCCTCGCGGACAACCTGTCGTTGACGTTACCGGGTGCCCCGGGAACGCAAGCAGCCAACCCGCAGGCCAGCGTACTGTGCTACCCCGGCGATACGCCGCGCTGGCTGTTCTGCATGGAAGACGATAGCGACGTCTCAGCGCTCGATGATGAGGCCGGCCGCGCGGCCTGGCAGCTCGCCGACATTCGCAGCGGCCTGGCCTGGCTGACCGAGGCTCAGCAGGATCACTTCTTGCCCCAGATGCTCAACTGGGAAGCCCTTGGGGGTATCAGCTTCAAGAAGGGCTGCTACACCGGCCAGGAAGTGGTGGCTCGGGCGCATTTTCGCGGTCAGGTCAAAAAGCGCCTGGTGCGTGCCGAATTACCGACGACGACACCGCCCGGCGTTGGCGCCAGCATCCTCAGCGATGCCGGGAAAGCGGTTGGCGAGGTGGTACACAGCGCCATGACGGAAACGGGCAAGGTCGAGCTGCTGGCCGTGATGAACACCAAAGTGATAGACGAAGCGACGCCCATCCACCTGGAAGAAGTACCGTTAACCCTGCTGGAACTGCCCTACGCCATCGAGCGACTCGACCCTGAGCAACTTGCCATGGGCGTAGTCAACTAGCTTTCCGGCGGCAAACGAAACAGCCGTCGTGCATTGGCGCTGCTAAAGGCCGCTACCTGCTCGACGGTCTGGTCGCGTAACGCCGCAACGCTGTTGCACACCTCGCTCACCCGGCATGGTTCATTGCGCTGGCCTTGATAGCCGCTGAGCGGCATATCAGGGCTATCCGTTTCCAGCACGAAGCTGTCGTCGGGCAGCGCACGAATAACACGGTGCAGGCGTTTGGCGCGGGAGTAGGTCACCGCACCGCCCAGCCCCAGCAAATAGCCAAGATCGATAAACTTTCTGGCCTGTTCATAGGAGCCGGAAAAGGCGTGAATAAGCCCCGTATGCGCCAGCGCCCGCTGGCGAAGCCGCTTGGCAACGCTGTCGTTGGCCTTGACGCAGTGCACCACCACGGGTAGTTCATGCTGCTTGGCCAACGCCAGCTGGGTGTCAAAATATCGCCATTGCGCCTCAAGGGTATCCTCAAAGCGCCCGTCAATCCCGCACTCGCCCACCGCGACAATGTCGGGGTGTCCACCGATCAGACTATCCAGCTCAGCAAGGTCTGACGCTT
Organism: Vreelandella gomseomensis; assembly: GCF_031451645.1. NCBI lineage: Bacteria > Pseudomonadati > Pseudomonadota > Gammaproteobacteria > Oceanospirillales > Halomonadaceae > Vreelandella > Vreelandella gomseomensis. The sequence continues at coordinate 153,808 of NZ_JARWAI010000005.1, forward strand.
GGTGCTGGTCTATGAAGTAGGGATGCAGGCCGGCACACACGCTGAACTGGGCACGCTCGCCGAGCGCTAGAACCGGCTGCCAGCGTTCACGCATGGTGCCCGGCACAATGAAATGCTCGACGCCCGCCCGCCTGGCCGCGTCAATCACCGCCTCTCGGTCGGGATCGAAAGCCGCAAAATCAAGGTGGCAGTGGGCGTCAATCAGCATGCTCGCCTCTTTGTCGCCGGTTCTCGATCAGTCGAAGTACACCGCCTAGTGCTCCCGCGTGGGCTGGAAGCGGATATCCGGCCAGCGCTCCTGGATCATTTGCAGGTTGACGCGGGTCGGCGCGATGTAGGTCAGGTAGCCGCCGCCATCGATGGCCAGGTTGGCGCTTGCCTTGCGCTTGAATTCCTCGAGCATCTTGGCATCTTCACAATACACCCAGCGCGCCGTCTGCACATTGACGCCTTCATAAAGACAGTCAACCTTGTACTCCTCCTTCAGGCGGTGGGCCACGACATCAAACTGCAGCGTCCCCACCGCACCGAGAATCAGGTCGTTATTGTCGATCGGCATGAAGACCTGGGTAGCCCCCTCTTCCGAAAGCTGCTGCAAGCCTTTCTGCAGCGCCTTCATCTTCAGCGGATCCTTGAGCCGCACGCGCTTGAACAGCTCAGGCGCAAAGTGCGGGATCCCGGTGAAGCGCATATCCTCACCCACGGTAAAGGTATCGCCAATCTGAATTGTACCGTGGTTGTGCAGACCGATAATGTCGCCGGGCCAGGCTTCTTCTACCTGGGCGCGGTCGGACGCCATGAAGGTCAGCGCGTCGGCGATCTTGATATCCTTGCCGATACGCACGTGGCGCATCTTCATGTTCTTGTCGTACTTGCCCGAACACACCCGCAGGAAGGCAATACGGTCACGGTGGTTGGGATCCATGTTGGCCTGGATCTTGAACACAAAGCCGGTGAAACGCGGATCGTCGGCGGGCACGTCGCGTACATCGGTTTCACGGGCTTGCGGTGCAGGCGCGTACTCGACAAAACCGTCCAGCATTTCGCGGACGCCAAAATTGCCCATCGCCGTACCAAAATAGACCGGCGTCAACTCACCGCGACGATAGGCCTCGAGATCAAACTCATGGGAAGCGCCGCGCACCAGCTCGACTTCCATGCGCAGCTCTTCGGCTTGCTCTTCGCCCAGGATTTCGTCGACTTGGGGATTATCCAGCCCTTCAATGCGCTTGTCCTCAGGAATGCGGCTGCCCTGGCCCTGAGTATAGAGGTGGATCACATCGTTGTAGAGATGGTAGACCCCGCGGAAATGCCGCCCCATACCGATGGGCCAGGTCATGGGCGCGCACTGGATATTGAGCACCGTTTCGACCTCATCCATCACCTCGACCGGGTCTCGGATGTCGCGATCCATCTTGTTGATGAACGTCAGAATCGGCGTGGTGCGCAAGCGGCACACTTCCATCAGCTTGATGGTGCGATCCTCGACGCCCTTCGCGCCATCGATCACCATCAGGGCGGAATCCACGGCGGTGAGCGTACGGTATGTATCTTCCGAGAAGTCTTCGTGACCGGGTGTATCGAGCAGATTGACGATTCGCCCCCCGTAGGGGAACTGCATCACCGAGGTGGTCACCGAGATGCCCCTTTCCTGCTCCATCTTCATCCAATCCGACGTAGCATGACGGTCATTGCGCTTGCTCTTGACCGAGCCTGCCAACTGGATCGCATTGCCGAACAGGAGCATCTTCTCGGTAATGGTCGTTTTACCGGCATCGGGGTGCGAAATGATAGCGAAGGTTCTTCTAAGCCCTGCTTCCTGGGCTAATTGGGTATCTTTCATCGGGCCTCATCATCAAGGTGTTCCCAGTCGGCCACAGGGCGAGCCGGCGGCGGCTGAGCGATATGCCATGGGCCGCAATTGTACCTTCACAGCGCGCATTCAGCCACAAGCGACAGGCCGTGCAGGTCGCTGCTGTGACTGAACACGCCTAGGCGAACATCCATAAAAAAACGCCGGATTAGCCGGCGTTTCTTCAAAGCATCGTCTGTTTAACCGCAATGCGCTCAGGCAAACGTGTTGACTTGGGTGCCGACATTGCCTTCTTTTGCGAGATCAGGCTGGGCCCCGGTATCGGCGGACGCCATTATCTCGCTGACCTGCTGCGCCTGAGTATCCAATGCTTCCTTGAATACCTGCATTTGCGCTTGCTCGGCCGTTTGCGCTTGGTTCATATAAAGCGATTGGCTTACCGCATTGCTAACGGCTACATCCATAAGGGCACCTCAGTGTAGTGCGAATGTATAAACAGACTAGCAAAGAGCCACTGTACACGCAAAAAAAGGGCTCAAAAACGCTCGGCGCGGAAAGGCCGCATGTCGATTGCGGGCGTTTTACCCTCCATCATGTCGGCCAGCAGATACCCGGTGGCGGGGCCCAGCGTAAAGCCTTGATGTCCATGCCCAAACGCCAGCCAAAGGCCCGCATGGCGGGGCGCTGGGCCAATCACCGGCTTCATGTCGGGTAGACAGGGGCGCGCGCCTTTCCAGGCGGCGGCGTCGCGTCGCTCAGCCAACGGAAAGATCCGCCGCGCGACGTTTTCCGCATCGCTTAGCTGATGCTCGTCGGATGGGGACTCAAGGCGATCCAGCTCGGCCCCGGTGGTCAACCGCACACCGGCGTTCATGGGCGCCAGCAAATACCCCACCTCCGCATCCATCAGCCAATAATGGAGGCGTGCTGGCGACTGTGTTGCATAGTGCATGTGGTAGCCGTGCTTAACGAAGGTAGGAAAATGGTAACCCAATCCTTTCAGCCACTCGCCTGCCCAGGGCCCCATGGCCACCGCAACGTCGTCAGCGTCGATGTCCTCGTCGGCGGTCGTGACACGCCATTGTTCACTCTGCTGGCTCACCGAACGGATGTCACTCTGTACGATCCTTCCGCCATTGGCGACAAAAGACGCTGCATAGGCGGCCACCAAGGCGCCAGGGTCTGCCACCGTCCAGGCATCCAGCCAGTGAATTGCACCGATAATGTCTTCGCCAAGATCGGGCTCTTTCGCGAGCAGTCCCGCGCGGTTCAGCACCTGAAACTGCACCGCAAAGCGCTCGCGCGCCTCTTCCGCCTCTTTCACCCGCTTGGCAAGCTTCTCCGGCGTTCGATATATCTCGAGCCAGCCTTGCCGGCGCACCAGGTGCTTTGCATGGGCCGCCTCGATCATCGGCGCGTGCGTCTCTAGGCAAAGCTGAATCAGCGATGCGTATTCGGGCACGATCTGCGCATAGCGACGTGATGCCGAATGGCGCCAATAGCTGAGTAACGGGGAAACCGCTTTGAGCATTCCACCGGTACGGTAGCGAATATCCACGCGCCGATTGGGGAGCACGCTCAAGAGGGTTTTGAGATCACGGGGAAAGGGATACGGCTTGACGGCTTCACGCTGGATAATCCCGGCATTGCCAAACGACGTTTCCTGCCCGGGTTGGCGGCGATCGACCAGCGTGACCTGAAAGCCACGCTGCTGAAGATGCCAGGCAATGCCGACACCAACCATCCCCGCTCCCAATACCACCGCGTGACGCGACATTGATACCACCTCCTCGTTGACCACCCCACGACGCGCAGGCAAACCAGCGCGTTCGTATTAATGATCAGAAAAAATAACACCAACTAAAGAGCTTTAACATAGCCTAAAAAACTGTTTTTAAAATCAAAATTAGATTTAAAACCCTTAAAAACCCGCTAAACCGCAAACCCCACTACTAACGGCATAACAATTGCTTAGTCTCTATATGCCATTGGCGTTTGAAATCGCGCGACGCCTTAGTTAAGTGCTGACTTAATCATCACCTGACGTTTTTCTGCACCAACATAACGCGCCTAACGCACCATAAAAATACCGAGGACATTACCATGCTCGTAACGCCCGCCGCCGATACCCAACTTCTCGATACGCTATGGGTATTATGGGCAGCCGCACTGGTATTTGTCATGCAGGCAGGCTTTTTATGCCTGGAAGCGGGCACGACGCGCAGCAAGAACGCTATCAATGTGGCAATGAAGAATATTGCAGATTTCGCGATGGCGGTTAGCATCTTCTGGCTGGTGGGGTTTGGCCTGATGTTCGGGCTATCGGAAAGCGGCTGGGTAGGCACCAGCCTGTTTGGCTGGCAGCTCAACGCCGCGTCCAGCTGGATTGTCACGCTGTTTATATTCCAGGCCATGTTCTGCGCCACCGCCGCCACCATTGTTGCCGGTGCCGTCGCCGAACGCATGCCCTTTGCCGCTTACTTGTGGACTGCCCTCTGGATTGCGCTGCTGATCTACCCGATTTTCGGTCACTGGGCGTGGGGCGGCCTGCTGGAAGGCGACAGCGGCTGGCTCGCATCGCTGGGCTTTGTGGATTTTGCCGGCGCGACCGTGGTTCACAGCGTAGGCGGCTGGGTGGCACTCGCTGCTGTGCTGGCTATCGGTCCGCGCAAAGGACGCTTCAACCAGCACCAACCCCCGACTGCTTTTCCAGCAGGCAACCTACCCCTCGCCATGCTCGGCGCACTACTGATGATACTTGGCTGGTTTGGCTTCAATGGCGGTAGCACCCTGGCGGTTAACCACCAGATTCCCGGCGTGCTCGCCAACACCGTGCTGGGGGCCGCCGGCGGCATTCTGTCGGGCATGCTGATGGGCTGGCGGAGTCGAGGCTATGCCGACGTAATGTACGCTATCAACGGCGCCATTGCCGGGCTGGTTGCCGTGACCGCCGGGGCCCATGCAGTGTCGATGTCGGCGGCACTCAGTCTTGGCGCGGTCAGCGGTATCCTGATGGTGCTGACCAGCGAATGGCTGCTCAGCCGACGTATCGACGACGCCGTCGGCGCCATTCCCGCCCACTTGGTGCCTGGCATATGGGGCACCCTGGCCCTGCCCTGGCTGGCTGACACCGAGGCAATGGGAACGGGCCTTGGCACCCTGGAGCAGGCAGGCGTTCAACTGCTGGGTGTCACGGTCTGCGGCCTTTGGAGCTTCGGGATTGCCTGGCTGCTGTTCCGCATCTCGGGGCGTTACTTCCCGCTGCGCGTCAGCGATGAGGCGGAGCAGATGGGCCTCAACCTCGCGGAACACGGCACCCACAATGAGCTCACCCAGCTACTTGAGCATATGCGCCGTCATGAACAGCAAGGCGACATGCGGCAACGCATCGAGGCGGATCCGTTCACCGAGGTGGGGGAAATTGCCGCCGGCTACAACCGCGTGGCGGCGGCGCTGGAAAGCGCCATTGGCCATACCCGCGTGATGCTGCATAACCTGCGCGACGGCGTGATTACCTGGCAGGCCGACGGCATGCTGACCAGCCTAAACCCTGGCGCGGAGCAGCTGTTTGGCGTTGACGCCCAGCAACTGGTCGGCACCCCGGTAAGTCGACTGCTTGCCGATCGTCACCTGACGCCCGGCGATCGCCACGAAATCAAGCTGCGCTCGACCAACCAGGACGTTCGCTACCTGGAAATTCAGGTCAGTGAAGGCGCCAGCGGGTCGGCTTCCGAGCGCTCGGGGATGGTGCGCGACATCACCGAGCGCAAGCGCCTCCAGGAGCAGCTCAATCGCGAGCGCGACCTGGCGCGCACCACCCTGGCCTCGATTGGCGATGGCGTGATTACCTGCGACGCCAGTGGCTTGATTACCTTCATGAATGGCGAGGCCCAGCGCCTCACCGGCTGGCAGATAGCCGACGCCCGCGAAAAACCCATTCAGCACGTTTATCGGCTGACCGACGACTTCACCGGCAGCCCCATCAGCAATCCGGCACGCCAGGCATTGACCCAGCACCGGCCGATCCACTCCACCGAGGACGGCTGGCTGGAGCACCGCGACGGCCAACGTACGCCCATCCAGCACAGCGCGGCCCCCATACGCTCGCGCAGCGGCATTACGCTGGGGGCGGTGGCCGTCTTTCAGGATGTCAGCGTCACCCGCCAACTCGCCGACCAGCTCAACTACCAGGCAAGCCATGACAACCTGACCGGGCTGATGAATCGCCGGGCGTTCGAGGCCACGCTAAGCCGGCTGCTCGAGGCCAAGGAGGGCGAGCACGTCCTGTGCTATCTGGATCTCGATCAGTTCAAGATCGTCAACGATACCTGCGGCCACCTCGCCGGGGATGAGTTATTGCGCCAGGTGGCGGCAAAGCTGCAGGCCCATGTTCGCACCAGCGATACGGTCGCACGGCTCGGAGGCGACGAATTCGCCCTGCTGCTGCCCAACTGCCCCATGGATCAGGCCATGCAAATCGCCGATGCCCTGCGCCGCGATATCGAGAACTACCGTTTTGCCTGGCAGGAGCACACCTTTGGTATTGGCGTCAGCATTGGCCTGGTAGCGCTGAACGATCATCACATGCAGTTGAGCGATGCGCTACACGCCGCCGATGCGGCCTGCTACACCGCCAAGGAAGCCGGTCGCAACCGGCTGCACTGCCACCAGGCCAATGACCATACGCTACTCGAACGTCACGGCGAGCTGCGTTGGGTGCAGCGGTTACAAAACGCCCTCGACAATGACCACTTCCGCCTTTTCGCCCAGCCCATCGAGGCGGTCTGCGCGAAGCGACCCGGCTATCAGGAAATACTCTTGCGCCTGGAGGAAGACGGCACCCTGGTGACGCCCGGCAGTTTCTTACCCGCCGCCGAGCGCTATCACTTCATGCCGCGGATTGACCGCTGGGTAGTACGCAATACGCTTGCCTGGCTGTCGGACGTGACCCGCTCGTCACCGCACAAGGCCTGGGGCTGCTGGGGGATCAACCTATCGGGGGCGTCGCTGTCTGATGGCGATTTTTGCCAGGATCTGATCGCTCAGGTAAAGCATGCCCGGCTACCGCCAGGCAGCCTGTGCTTTGAAATTACCGAAAGCGCCGCCATTGCCCAGCTTTCAAGCGTCACCGAACTGATTCACACCCTCAGAGCGCTGGGCTGTCGCTTCGCCCTGGATGACTTTGGCACCGGACTGTCTTCTTTCAGCTACTTGAAACAGCTCCCCGTTGACTATCTGAAAATCGACGGCCACTTCATTCGCCAGGTTCATGAAGACCCGATCGATCGCGCCATGGTCGACGCTATTCACGCAGTGGGCAAAGCGCTCGACATCGAAACGATAGCCGAGTTCGTCGAAACGCAGCAGACACTCGACACGCTGAAAGCGATGGGTATCGACTACGCGCAAGGCTTTTTGCTGGGGCACCCGGCACCGCTCACACAGGCCACCGAACGACCTATCAAGGTCATGCCACGCTGACGGGCAAACGAATAAGCTGAGGATTCAGAGAGATAGATATTGGAGGACAAAGGGGGGGTATCAACGAGTACAAACTGAAGGTTAATGGGGTGGATGATGGGGATCGAACCCACGACCACCGGAGCCACAATCCGGGGCTCTACCACTGAGCTACATCCACCATAACCTGAAAGGTACTGCTAAAGCGTGTTGCTGTGTCACTGGGGTGGATGATGGGGATCGAACCCACGACCACCGGAGCCACAATCCGGGGCTCTACCACTGAGCTACATCCACCATTGACAAGCACACTTTTGAGAACTTCCGGGGAAACTTCTCAAGTACTTCCAAAACACTGCGTAGAAACGTCGAGGCCTTTCGCTACTGGCACAAATGGCGCGCCCAGCAGGATTCGAACCTGCAACCTACGGCTTAGAAGGCCGTTGCTCTATCCGGTTGAGCTATGGGCGCACATGGAAATATCTGTAACCGCAGACTTCAATGAGCACTTGACCACAACCACCGCCTGGAAAAGCAAGTTACCTTTCGCGTTAGACGTGGTCGGGGTGGAGGGATTCGAACCCCCGACATCCTGCTCCCAAAGCAGGCGCGCTACCAGACTGCGCTACACCCCGATTTTACTCGCCTTAACGCTGCCGCATGGCCCGTCTCAAGCGAGGCATATATTACTGTTTTTAATTTTAAAGTCAACCATCAGCAGACAACTTACCCTGGCACTTTGCCTGACTGCCCCATCATGCGAAAATTAGTCATGGCAGACCTTTGGTTAACACTGTTGTCTCTTTGTTCGCCTTCCAACCTCTACGGGGATTTCGCTACATGACCGCCCAACTCATCGATGGCAAAGCTATCGCCGCTAATGTCCGTCAGCATGTTACGCAACAGGTAACGGCCCGCCAGCAGGCTGGCAAACGGGCACCAGGACTGGCGGTTGTGGTGGTAGGCGACGACCCCGCCTCACAGGTTTACGTCAACAACAAGCATCGCGCCTGCGAACAGGCAGGCATTATCTCCTTTCAGCATGCGTTGCCTACTGACACGTCCCAGCAAGCGCTTGAAACGCTGGTCGACCAGCTGAATGACGACGACGCCGTCGACGGCATTCTTGTCCAGCTCCCGCTTCCCGATCACCTCGACGCCAACCCGATCCTCGAACGCATCCGCCCTGACAAGGACGTGGATGGTTTTCACCCTTTTAACATTGGCCGGCTTGTCCAGCGCATGCCGGCCCTTCGCCCCTGTACCCCCAAAGGCATCATGACGCTGTTCGAGCAGAGCGCCATCGAAGTGCGCGGGCTCGACGCCACGGTGGTCGGTGCCTCCAACATTGTAGGGCGCCCGATGGCTCTTGAGCTGATGCTCGCCGGCGCGACCACCACGGTATGCCATCGGTTTACCGAAGACTTGGCGGCACACGTGCGCCGCGCGGACATTGTCGTGGTCGCCGTCGGCAAGCCGGGCGTGGTGAAAGGTGAATGGATCAAGCCAGGCGCGGTGGTGATCGATGTGGGCATTAACCGCCAGGAGGACGGTACCTTGCAAGGTGACGTGGACTTTGCCGTCGCCGCCGAACGCGCCAGCTTTATTACGCCGGTTCCCGGTGGCGTAGGCCCCATGACGGTCGCCACTCTGCTTGAAAACACCCTCGAAGCCGCCGAACAGCACGATCGTGTAAACGATTGATTCGCGAACGAATGCCTCCCCATAACGATAGGAAACCGTCCCAGTGAAGCGTATTGGTATTATTGGCGCGATGGCGCAGGAAGTCAGCATTCTGGCTTCACAGCTCGACAATCCCGAACGTTACGAACATGCCGGCTTTGTGTTTCATCGCGGCACGCGTTACGGGCTTGATATCACCATATTGCAGTCGGGCATCGGCAAGGTAAATGCCGCCGTCGGCACCGCGCTCCTACTGGAGCGCCATCAGCCGGATGCCGTCATCAATACCGGCTCCGCCGGCGGTTTCGCCAGCGATCTGGACATCGGAGACATTATTATTTCAGACGAAGTACGCCACCACGACGTGGACGCGGTGGTCTTCGGCTACGAAATGGGCCAGGTACCCGGCATGCCGGCGGCCTACCTGGCCGACGCGTCACTTCGCGAAATCGCCCGAGGCGCCATCGCGTCACTGGGTGAGGTCAATGTACGCGAGGGGCTGATTGCCACCGGCGACGCGTTCATGGCCGACCCGGCGCGCGTCGATGCAACCCGCGCTCACTTCCCCAGCATGCTGGCAGTGGAAATGGAAGCCGCCGCGATCGCCCAAACCTGCCACCTGTACCGCTGCCCCTTCGTGGTCATCCGGGCACTGTCCGACATTCCCGGCAGCGGCGACAACCACCTCTCCTTCGAGCAGTTCCTTGAGGTGGCTGCCGACCACTCGTCGCGAATGGTCGACCATATGCTGCAGACGTTGAGCGCTAGCTAAGCGACCATTCCAGGCTTTCCCCGGCCAGCAGCGGAATAATCGACTCGCCGCCGGCATAGGGGTATCCCTCGGGCAGCGTTTGCGGGCGCCGCACCAGGGTAATCGTCTCGGCATTGGTGGGCAGCCCGTAAAAGCGCGGCCCGTTCAGGCTGGCAAAGCCTTCTAGTGCCGCCAGCGCGCCGGCTTCTTCAAACGCCATGGCATAAAGCTCGATGGCAGCCGGTGCGGTATAGGCGCCCGCACAGCCACAGCTGGACTCCTTGGCGGATTGCGCGTGCGGCGCGCTATCGGTACCCAGGAAAAACTTCCCGCTGCCGCTGGTGGCCGCCTTGAGCAGCGCCTGACGGTGCTGTTCGCGCTTGAGAATCGGCAGGCAGTAGTAATGCGGCCGAATCCCGCCTACCAGCATTTTATTGCGGTTGAACAACAGGTGATGCGCTGTGATCGTGGCGGCCACGTTATCCGGCGCCTGGGCGACAAACTCGGCGGCCTGCTGGGTGGTAATATGCTCGAAAACCACTTTCAGCGTTGGATGACGCGCCAGCAATGGCGTCAGCACACGCTCGATAAACACTGCTTCGCGATCAAAGATATCGATATCGCTGTCGGTGACTTCGCCGTGCATCAGCAACGGCATGCCCGCCTCGGCCAGTGCGGTGATCGTGGCGTCGCAGTGTTTGAGGTCGGTGACCCCTGAGTCCGAATTGGTGGTCGCGCCCGCCGGATACAGCTTGAAGGCTTTGACAATACCGCTTTTGAGCGCCCGCTCGACTTCCTCGGGGGGCGTGGTATCGGTCAGGTACAGCGTCATGAGCGGCTCAAAGCGACTACCGGTCGGCAGGGCGTCAAGAATACGCTGATGGTAGGCTACCGCCTGTTCCGTCGTAGTGATAGGCGGCGTCAAATTGGGCATAATGATGGCACGGCCCATCTGCGCCGCGGTATGGCCCACCACCGCTTCAAGGGCCTGGCCATCGCGCAGGTGAAGATGCCAATCGTCCGGCCGAGTCAAGGTAATAGCGTCCACGGAAAATCCTGTACGTAGTCAGTAACGTCGTAAGTCACACGGCAGCTAACGGTGCGCTATCTGCCGTTTCAATGCGCCAGTATACCGGATACGCCAACGGGTTAAATCGATCCACAGCTAAGCGGATGTGGCGTATGATAATTTTCATTGTTTGGTTCAAGGGTTATTTCTATGCAGAACGTGCGGCGCTATGCCGATATTATTGCCAGCGTCGAAGGACTGATATGGCTGGGCCTGGCCTGGTCGATCTCGTTTTCTGCGTATTACGGCAGTACCGAAGCGACGCTGGGCATGCTGCTGATCATTGCCACGCTGGTGTTTTTCAGCTGGGCGCACCGGCCATTTCGCTACCTGCTGCGACGCTATCATGTACGCAAGCGCAGAACCGACATGTGGATTCACTTGCTCGCCCTGCCGCTGCTGATCGCCATGTTCTTCCACATCATGCTAGAGGGCGTACTGGGCAGTGCCTGGCTCCCCCCGAAAATGCTGATGGTCAATATTGTCGCTACCGCCGGGTGGCTGACCTATGTGGTCACGCTATGCATCAAGTTCATGATTCATCGTTTTAAAGCCAACGCCAAATGAGCAGCCTGCCCACTGAACTGCCCCTGCCGCTGTCAACGCCCAACCGTAACCTGGTGCGTTTGACCATCGTGCGCGGCATCACCTGGACCGGTTTTCTGATTGCCATCTTCGTGGGCACCCATTTCCTGGCGTTTGAACTGCCGGTTCCCGAAGTGGTGAGCGTCGTCCTGGCCATGGGACTGCTCAACATTGCCACCTGGTGGCGACTGGGACGGCCCCGGGCCGTCGAGCACCTGGAGTATTTACTCCACCTGCTCGCCGACGTCGTGGGGCTGACGCTGCTGTTCTATTTTTCCGGTGGCTCTACCAACCCCTTCATTACCTACTACCTGGTACCCATTACCATTGCCGCGGCCACATTGCCCTGGCGCCACGCCTGGACTATTGCTGCCTGCGCCATGGCGGCCTACAGCTTTCTGATGTTCGATTACCATCCGATTCCCCAACTGGGCCATATCAACAGCAGCAGCCCCCTGAGTCTGCATATTCTGGGTATGTGGGTGAATTTCGGCATGTCGGCGGGCCTGGTGACATTCTTCATCTACAAGATGGCCCACGCGCTCAGGCGCCGCGATCAAGCACTTTCGCGCACCCGCGAAGCCGCCCTGCGCAATGAACAGGTACTCGCCGTCGCCACCCAGGCGGCCGGCACGGCACACGAACTGGGCACCCCGCTTTCCACCATGGCGGTATTGCTCAAGGACATGCAGGAAGAAGCCAAGGGCGACCCGGAACGGGAAGAGGACATTACGCTGCTTCGCCAGCAGGTGGATATCTGCAAATCGCGCCTGCAGCATCTGGTCAGCCAGGCGGATCGCCGCCGCATGGCGGAGCCTGAGGTACTGGATGCAGAAACATGGTTGACCGGCGTGGTGCAGCGTTGGCTGGTACTGCGGCCGGACGTTAGCCACCGCCTGGAAATAGCCGAACGCCGCGGACGCCCCTGGTTGGCCGTGGACGCCACCCTCGACCAGGCGCTCACCAACCTGCTCAACAATGCCGCAGATGCCAACCCGGAGGGCGTCGTCATCGGGCTGGATTGGCATCCGGAGCACATCGTGATCGACATTCGCGACCACGGCCCAGGCGTTGCCATGTCCATCGCCGACCAGCTCGGCGATACGTTTATCTCCACTAAAAGCAAGGGCATGGGGATTGGCTTGTTCTTGACCCACGCCACGATCAACCGCTTCGGCGGCGGGGTCAGCCTGTATAACCACCCCGAAGGCGGCACGCTGACCGAGGTCATGCTGCCCCGTGCAGGCGCCGCTTAACCGACGGCATCCATCGATAGCGATTTTTTGAGGTCATCATGCAAATACACAATCAACGGCTGTTGATTATCGACGACGACGAAATGTTCTGTCATGTGCTCAGCCGCTCGCTCACCCGGCGCGGCGTTGAAGTGGTGGTGGCGCATGATGAAGATCAAGCCATTGCGCTGGCGGCCCAACACCTGCCCACCATGGCCACACTGGATTTGAAGCTGGAACATTCCTCGGGGCTCAAGCTGTTGCCCGAACTGCTGGCGGTGGTGCCTCACTGCCACGTGGTGGTGCTCACCGGCTACTCGAGCATTGCCACCGCCGTGGAAGCCATCAAGCTGGGAGCGGTAAACTACCTGTGCAAGCCGGTCGATGCCGACGACGTGCTCGCCGCCTTCGATCGTGAAGAAGGCGACCCCAATATTGAAGTCGCCGATAACCCACCCTCCATTAACCGCATTACCTGGGAGCATATCCAGAAGGTATTGCAGGAGCACGACGGCAATATATCCGCCACGGCCAGAGCGCTGGGCATGCACCGCCGTACGCTCCAGCGCAAACTCCAGAAGCGCCCCGTGCGCCGCTGAGCTTATGCCCGATCAAGGGCCGGACGTTAACCCCTTAAAGACTCAGGCTTAGTGAGCGGTCCAGCCCAGGTCAATGTTCCAGCTTGCGCCCGTCACGGCGCCCGCCGCGTCGGACGTCAAATAAGCCACCAGCTGGGCCACTTCGGCCGGCTCGATCAGGCGTTTTACCGCAGCGTTCTTGAGCATGATGTTTTCGATCACTTCCTGCTCGCCCATGCCGTGGAGCTTGGCCTGGTCGGCAATCTGATTGTCGACCAGCGGTGTCTTGACATAGGCCGGGCAGATCGCGTTAGCAGTAATGCCCTGCTCACCGCCTTCCAGCGCCGCCGTCTTGGTCAGACCGATCATGCCATGCTTGGCGCTGACATAGGCTGCCTTACCCGGCGACGCTACCTGCGCATGAATAGAGGCAATATTGACGACCCTTCCCCACCCCTTTTTACGCATGTGAGGCCATGCCGCCTGGGTCAGCAGGAACGGCGCCGTCAGCATCAGGTCGATGATCTGGCGCCACTTCGCCTCGGGAAAATCCTCAATGGCCGCCACGTGCTGAATACCGGCATTGTTGACCAGAATATCCAGCCCGCCAAACCGGCTGACCGCTTCTTCAACGGCGCCACGACAGGCGTCCGGATCGGTCAGGTCGGCCTGATAGAACGCCGCACCCGCAGCTTCGGCAACCGCCTTGCCGTCCGGGTTGAAATCGACCGCCAGCACCTGGTGGCCCAACTCACAAAAGTGCTTGACCACCGCGGCACCGATACCGCTGGTGGTGCCCGTTACCAAGGCAATACGGGGGGTAACCGCTGATGTCGTCATAGTGTGTCCTTCTGTTTACCAGCAGGTCGCTGGTGGGTTCAGTTTAGTCGATACGCCACCCTACCACGGCGCCCGTGCAAAAAAGCGCACTTGATAACGTGACTCAATACCCTTTTTAGGGTCGCGCTATTGGCTAACGCTCAAGCACTGGTTCACAATGTAGCTTCTTTTTGATGCTGGCAGAGGAGTCATGCATGTTTGTGGTCATTTTTGGGCGCCTGTCCTGCCCGTTCTGCGTACGCGCCAAGCAGCTCGCCGAGCAGCTGGAAGAGATCGGCACTATTGAAGGCTATCGCTATGTTGACATGCCGTCTGAGGGCATTACCAAGGACGATATTGCCAAAACCGCCGGCACACCCATTCATACGGTTCCCCAGGTTTTCGTTGACCAGCAACACGTTGGCGGCTTCAGCGAGTTTGACCAGTTCGTTCGCGACCGGCAGCTGCTCAGCGCCTGACTCGTCACCGCTACTCAGCGTTAAGCTGCGTTGAACCGCTGCATTGTCACTTGCCTATACTGACAACGATGTAACCCCATACTCCAATGGGCCGATACGTTGGCAAGGAAGGCAGTATGCATCGCGACGAGTTCATCCAGCAGCTGTGGCTGGATTATGTTCACACCCACCCGGATTTTGGGGCACTTCGTTTGTGGCCCGTGTCGACACCCGCCGATTACCTGACGCTGGTGACCCTAAATCACGGCCCCTTTTCTGCCCAGGCACTATCCCCAGCCCTGGTTCATATGGGCTATCGCCCCATCGGCCACTACGCGATGGCCGACAAGGGCCTGCTGATCTATCTACTCGCTCCGGCAGACGGCGGCAGCTGGCTGGTACTTGCCGAATTGCAGACGGGCACTTTATCAAAACCACTGCGCGAATCATTGCTCGACCTCGTCCAGCAGACGCACCCAGCGGACGGCAAAGGTCAAAACCTGCTGTGCCGTGGACGCCCGTGGCCCATGCCGTCATGGACGCTTTATCAACGCCTGGACGCGGCACATCCGCTAGCGGCCTGGCTGGCGGTGATGGGCCCCAGACTGCACCACGCCGGCTTTGACTGCGAGCAGCTCGGCAAACCGCTCGATGCCCTCGACGAACAGCTGCTGCAAAGCGGGCTTGCGCACATGGCCGACCAGCAAAACGGCGTGTTTGGCGTGTCCAACCTGCTGGAGCACCGCTTCTATCCCGCCACCCCCCAAAAGATGATTTTCAGCCAGGGCGATGAGCATAGGCTTTGCCTCGGCGGGCTCGCCATCGTACAAAAACAGCTGGGCAGCAATCACGAACCCGTCGCGGAACTGCTGCTGCCGCTACATGCCCGCTGCGAAATGGCGTAACCGTGTTGACGGTTACGCCAGACGACAGCTCGATACTCACATGTCGACGAACGTCATTTCGGGAACGTGGTCCGGCACCACCAGTTTGCCCGCCGTTTTTTCAACGATCTCTTCCACGCTGACCCCCGGGGCCCGCTCCTTGAGGATAAAGGTGCCATCCTTGATCTCGAGGTAGGCCAGGTCGGTCAGGACGCGATTGATACAGCCAGCGCCGGTCAGGGGCAGGTTACATTGCTCGAGCAGCTTGGATTCGCCGTGTTTCGACGCGTGAGTCATGGTGCAGATGATGTTTTCCGCACCGGCCACCAGATCCATGGCGCCGCCCATGCCTTTAATCAGCTTGCCAGGAATCATCCACGAGGCGATATTGCCGTTCTGATCCACCTCGAAAGCGCCCAACACGGTCAGGTCGACGTGACCACCGCGAATCA
Source organism: Vreelandella gomseomensis (assembly GCF_031451645.1). Taxonomy (NCBI): domain Bacteria; kingdom Pseudomonadati; phylum Pseudomonadota; class Gammaproteobacteria; order Oceanospirillales; family Halomonadaceae; genus Vreelandella; species Vreelandella gomseomensis. The sequence continues at coordinate 169,595 of NZ_JARWAI010000005.1, forward strand.
TGGCAAAGGACTCTGCCGAGGAAAAAATCGCGGCCCCGGGGCGAGCCGTGACGGTCTGCTTGCCGGCGTTGATCATGTCGGGATCCACCTCTTCCTCGGTGGGGTAACGCCCCATTCCCAGCAGACCGTTTTCCGACTGCAGCATGACGTCCATGCCGTCGGGAATGTAGTTGGCGACCAGGGTCGGGATGCCGATCCCCAGGTTGACGTAAAAACCATCTTCCAATTCGCGGGCCACACGCTGGGCCATCTGTTCACGTGTCAATGCCATGGTCAGTTCCTCTTGCTGAATCGATTAAAGCCGAAAAACGGTCGTGGGTAACGCGGCACCTCAACGGTGCACGGTGCGTTTTTCGATGCGCTTTTCAAACGAGCCCTGAATGAGCCGGTCGACATAGATACCGGGCGTGTGGATCTGAGCGGGCTCCAGTTCGCCAGGCTCGACGATCTCTTCAACTTCAACGACGGTAATCCTGCCGGCCGTCGCCACCATGGGATTAAAATTCTGCGCCGTGTGGCGGTACATGACGTTACCGTAGCGGTCGGCCTTCCAGCCCTTGACGATGGCAAAGTCACCGGTGATGGCCTCTTCCAGAATATGCGGGCGGCCATTGAACTCACGCACTTCCTTGCCTTCGCCGATGGGAGTTCCATAACCGGTCGCGGTGTAAAATGCCGGAATACCCGCGCCGCCGGCGCGCATCTTTTCCGCAAGCGTCCCCTGCGGTGTCAGCACCACCTCGATTTCATCGTTGAGCATTTGCTGCTCGAACAAGGCATTCTCGCCCACGTAGGAGGCCAGGATCTTGCGTATCTGGCGGTCTTCCAGCAGCAATCCCAAGCCAAAACCGTCAACGCCGCAGTTGTTGGATACCACCGTAAGGTCTTTAACCTTGCGACGCTTGATTTCGGCGATCAGGTTTTCGGGAATGCCGCACAGACCAAACCCGCCGGCCAGTACGGTCATACCGCTTTCAATGCCTTCCATCGCTTCCTCATAGGAAGCCACTCGCTTATCGAATCCTGCCATGGTCATGCCTCGCCTTGTTGTATTGAACAGCTGTCTTGAACAGTTGTCTTGAACGCTTGCCGTGAACGGTTCGCCAATGTCGCTAAGCCAGGGGTATACAAGGGTGACGGCTAACGCGACGCAAAAGCCTGAGTTGCAGTGTTGATCCTGATGATATATTTGTTAAGTTTGTTTTTTTTATCAATTTATTTGTTTAACTCATAAAGAGCCATCCATGACCGTCAAGCAATTGCGCGCCTTTCTGGCCGTTGCCCAGACCCTGAGCTTTACCCAGGCCTGCGAACGGCTGCATTTATCGCAGCCCGCCCTCAGTTTAGCCATAAAAGGGCTGGAGGATGCTCTGGGCGGCAAATTACTGCTACGCAGCACGCGCAGTGTCCGCCTGACCCCCGAAGGCGAGTCACTTCTGCCCCTGGCCAAGCACCTGCTTGCCCAGTGGGACAATACCGAAGAACGCCTGCGGCAGCGCTTCACCCTGCAGCTGGGCCGCCTGAGTGTGGCCGCCATGCCCGCCTTTGCCTGCAACTTGCTGCCGGCAGCGCTGGTCAGGTTTCGTCAACAGTACCCTAAAATCAACGTCACCGTGCACGACGTCATCAACGAGGACGTGACTCATATGGTGCGCTCCCGCCAGGTCGAAATGGGCATCGCCTTTTCGCCGGAGGGAACCGGCACGCTGTCGTTTACCCCGCTGTTCGAAGACCAGTTTGTCGCCGCCGTTCCTCAGGGCTCTGCGCTGGCCCAGTATGCGACCCTGACATGGGCACAGCTGCTTAACGAGGATTTCATCACCCTGCAGCGCCCGTCCATGGTGCGGCGGTTGCTGGAACATGCACTTTCCAGTCAGCAGATCGACTTGCCGGTCGCGCTTGAAAGCCATCAGCTGTCTACCGTCGGCCGCATGGTGGGGGCGGGCCTCGGTGTCAGCGCGGTGCCATCGATGTGCCTTCCCCAGATGCAGGCAATGGGCGCCCGCTGCCTGCCTTTAACCGCCCCTTCCATCCCCTGCCATGTCGGTATCCTGACGCAGCAGGAGTTGTCGGTGGCCGCGCATGCCCTGCGCACGGTGCTGCTGGAAACGGTACAAGCGCCCTATTTCCCCGCGCATGAGACTGGGCAGGCTTAGCAATATCCTTTAGCATTCATCGTTATGCACTTTTAGCCAAGGAGACGCGGCATGCCGATGTTGAAAGGGACAGTGAGCGTCACCCTGTTAGTCCTGAACACGCTGTTCTGGGGAATACCGCTTACGACACTCACGTTGCTGAAGCTGGTGACCGCTGGCCGACTCAAGAACATCGTTCAGGAAGGCATCAACCGCGTCGCCCTGAACTGGATCGGCGTCAACCTGTGGTGGATGCGTAGCTGGATAAAACCGCAGCTGAATGCCACGCTGCCGGAGACTTTGGGTACCGATCAGTGGTGGCTGGTGATTTCCAATCACCGCAGTTGGACCGACATCTTCATGCTGCTGCTGGTGCTGCATCGGCGTATCCCCATGCCACGTTTCTTCGTCAAGCGCCAGCTGCTATGGATCCCTGTGGTAGGGCTTGCCTTCTGGTCGCTGGAGTTTCCCATCATGCGGCGCATCACCCGGGATCAGATCGCCCGCAACCCCACGTTGGCGACGATTGACCGGGAGGCCACCCAGCGCATGTGCGCGCGCGCTCGCCAGGCGCCCATTGCCATCTTCAATTTCGTGGAAGGCACGCGTTTCACGCCCCACAAGCATGCCTCCCAGCAAAGCCCCTATCGCCATCTGCTACGCCCCAAGGCCGGCGGGGTCGCCCAGGTGCTCAACTTGCTCGGTGACCAGCTCGACGGCATCCTTGACGTCACCTTGAGCTACGCCAATCCAAAGCCCAGTTTCTGGGGGTTTCTGTGCGGCCAGGAAGCCCCGGTCACCCTTCAGGCGCGTATCCTGGAGGTGCCTGCATGGATGCTGACCGCTGACTATCATGCCGACACGCAGCACAAGGAACACTTCCACACATGGATCAATGCTCTCTGGCAGGAAAAAGACCGTCAGTTGGATGCTCAGATCGATCACGCCTGAGCCATTGGCTGGGCGCCGCCATGCTGGCCGGGGCGCTGGTCGGCTGCGCCGCCAGCCCGCCGGTGACCCAGCGGGTGACGGTGCCCGCCGCCGCGCAGATAAGCGGCAACTGGGTGGAAATCAAGCGCGGTGATACGCTTGGCCAACTGGCCAAGCGCGCCAACGTGCCACTTGAGCGACTGCAGCGTTTCAACCCCGGCGTCGAGGCACGCCACCTGGTCGTTGGCCAACGCCTGCTGGTGCCTACTCAGCAGGAACGAGCACCGGCCAGTGGGCCCTATCGCTATCAAATCCGCCCCGGCGACACCTTTTCAAGCCTGGCGCGCCACTTTGGCACCACCCCGTCACGGCTGCAAAGTGCCAATGCAGGCACTTCGCCAACCTCGTTACGCGTGGGCGAACTGATCAATATACCGGTTGGCTCTAGCGGCAACGCGTCACGTACCGCGCGTTCAGCGGCGCCCGCCAAACCAGCGGCCACCTCAACGGCCAGCAACAGCGATTCGACGCCCCCCGCCTCGGCCAGGCAATGGCCCTGGCCGTTGGAAGACTACCGAGTAGTGCGCCGTTTCGGCCCCGACAGCCGGGGGACGTTGCAACCCATGCTGCTGGCCACCGGAGAAAACGCACACGCCACCGCCGTGGCCCCGGGCGAGGTTCGCTTTGCGGGCAGCATGCGCCAGCTCGACAAGGTAGTGATCGTGCATCATGCAAACAACCTGCAGAGCGTCTACGCCCTCTGCGGGGAGTTAACCGTTGAGGAAGGCCAGCAGGTCGCCGCAGGAGACTGGCTTTGCCGGGTGGGCCAGAGCCGGGCCACCGGGCGCCACGATTTGCTGTTTGATTTACGCAAGGGCGGCAAACCGATCGATCCGCGCCAGGTTCTCAAGTAACCGTACCCCGCGGCGGCTGCCACCGTGTGGATATCCAGCGGCCTAAGCGTTTAGCCGCGGTAATAGTTGGCGGTGACAAACGGCATTCTGGTCACCGTCATCGGCAGCTGCTTGCCGCGCACTTCAGCGTAAACGGTGGTGCCCGGGGTTTCGGCGTCTCGGCTGACGTAGCCCATCGCCACCGGCTTGCCCACGCTCGGCCCGAAGCCGCCGGACGTCACCTGCCCAAGCGCTCTACCCGCTTCATCCACCAGCGCGGCACCTTCGCGCACCGGCGCACGCCCGTCGGCCAACAGGCCCACGCGTTTACGATCATGATCCTTGGCATCCACTTGGTGAAGGATCACGTCAGCGCCGGGAAAACCGCCGGGACGCTTGCCGCCGCGGCGACGCGGCTTGCCGATCGCCCAGATCAAACCGGCCTCGACGGGCGTCGTAGCCGTATCCATGTCGTGGCCATACAGGCACAGGCCGGCCTCCAGGCGCAGCGAATCCCGCGCGCCAAGCCCGATCGCCTCTACTTCAGCCTCGGCAAGCAGGCGCTCGGCAACGGCCTCGGTGGCGTCGGCGGCAACCGAGATCTCGAAACCGTCTTCTCCCGTGTAGCCGCTCCGGCTGACCCATACGTCATGGCCATCTATCTGGAAGCGGCCATGGCGCATGAACACAAGCTCGCAGGCCGCCGGGCACAGCCGCTGCATGACGCTCTGAGCGCTGGGCCCCTGCAAGGCGAGCAGACCACGATCCAGCGGCTCGATGTGACAGCGATGGCCAAGGCTGGTGCGCAGATGCGCAATGTCCTGATCCTTGCAGGCCGCATTGACCACCAGGTAAAAATGATCCCCCGCATTGACGATCATCAGGTCGTCCAGAATACCGCCCTCGGCGCTGGTCAATAGACCATAGCGCTGAGCGCCCTCCTCAAGACCCACCAGATCGGCAGGAATGAGGGTTTCAAGCGCCTCTGCGGCGTCTTTACCGGAGACCGTCACCTGCCCCATATGCGAGACATCGAACAGGCCACACTGCGTGCGCGTGTGCTCGTGCTCCTTTTTGACCCCCAACGGAAACTGCACCGGCATGTCGTAACCGGCAAAAGGCACCATCTTGGCCCCGAGCCGTTGATGCAGGGCATGCAAGGGGGTGTGTTTCAGCTCACTCATTGATCGCTCCTTTACAAACAAGAGCGGGAAGCCACGCCAGGTGCCTTCCCGTCTCTTCAATCAGTCTTGCGAGCGCTTTTCAGCGCCTGGCAGTGACTATTTATCGTGATCCAGGGCTTCCCCGGGCAACACCTCTTTACCGTCGAAGTAGTCTTTTGTCAGTTTGAAGACTACCGGCGACAGCAACGCCAGGGCAATCAGGTTCGGAATCGCCATCATGGCATTGAAGGTGTCCGCCATCAGCCAGATGAAACCCAGCTGCGCCATGGCCCCCAGCGGAATCGCCAGCACAAAGAGTACCCGATACAGCATGATGGCGCGCGTCCCAAACAGGAACTGGAAGCACTTTTCACCGTAGAATGACCAGCCGAGAATCGTGGTAAAGGCAAATACCGCCAGCGCAATGGCGACGATCTGGTTCCCGAAACCGGGCAGCGCCGCGTCAAAGGAGAGCGCGGTGAGTGAAGCGCCCTCTTCCCCGTCGATCCAAACGGTGGAGGTGAGAATCACCAGCGCCGTGATGGTGCAGACCACGATGGTGTCGATGAAGGTGCCCAGCATGGCGATCAAGCCCTGACGCACCGGGTTTTTGGTTTGCGCGGCGGCGTGGGCGATAGGCGCGCTACCCAAGCCTGCTTCATTGGAAAAAATCCCCCGCGCGACACCAAAACGAATGGCTGCCATGACCGCTGCACCTGCAAAACCACCGGCGGCCGCCATCGGGTTGAAGGCGTAGTAGAAAATCAGGCCAAACGCCTCGCCAATCTGGCTGGCGTTGACAATCAACACAAGGATACCGGCGAGGATATAGGCGATCCCCATGACCGGCACCAGCTTGCCGGCCACCTTGGCGATGCGCTTGATACCGCCAAGGATAACGGCACCGGCCAGCACCATGATCACCACCCCGGTCAACCAGGTGGGCACGCCGAAGCTCGAACTCATGGCATCGGCAACCGAATTGGACTGAACGGTATTTCCGATACCGAAGGCCGCCACGGCGCCGAAGAAAGCGAACAACACCCCGAGCCAAACCCACTTCTTGCCGAGACCGTTCTTGATATAGAACATCGGCCCACCAACGTGGTAACCAAGGCTATCGGTCTCGCGAAAACGCACGGCGAGGACGGCTTCGGCGAACTTGGTCGCCATCCCGACCAACGCCGTGATCCACATCCAGAACACAGCACCTGGCCCACCCAGCGCAATGGCGGTGGCCACCCCGGCAATATTCCCAGTGCCAATAGTCGCCGATAACGACGTCATCAAGGCGTTAAACGGAGATATCTCGCCGTCCTTGTCGGCGCTTTTCTCCTCACCCGGGGCAGCGCTGCGACCCTGCCACATCAGCTTGAATCCAATGCCGAGCTTTCTGATCGGCATCAATTTCAAGCCAAGCTGGAGGTAGAGCCCCACCCCTAACAGCAGAATGAGCATCAACGGGCCCCATACCACCCCGTTGATGGCGCCGAAAAGACTGGTCAATGTTTCCACTTGCTACCTCCTTACCCTTGTCATGGTTTGATTTATTGGATGTCGAGCGGGAGGCCACCTGCCCACCGTCGATTAATTCTGACCATCAAACGCCGGCGTGTCACGAGCGCTTTGCACTCCATGCCCGACGCAAGATCACCATGTTTTACACCATCGGTTCGGTGGCTTGCCATGCCATTGTCGAGTTATTGCAGCAAATATCGCTATTTTGACAATTGATCACCACACGGGCCAAACGCCGCAAAAGAACCACACAAGATCGGCGCGCAAGGTCACCAGAGAACTTGTGTCCTATCGGAAACGCGTTACCATGCTCGGCTAATTGCTCGCCGTGACCCGCGCCCATCGCCAAGCTCAGTGACAAGCGCTAACATGGCAGCTCCACATCCGTTTCGTATAGGGAATCACCATGAGCAACCTTCCTGCCAACCTTCGTTACGCCGAGAGCCACGAGTGGGTGCTTGATCATCAAGACGGTACGGTCACCATCGGCATTACCGATCACGCCCAGGCGGCGCTAGGCGACGTGGTGTTCGTCGAACTGCCCGAGGTCGGCACCACGCTGACCAAAGGCGATGAGTTTGGCGTCATCGAATCGGTCAAGGCCGCTTCCGACCTTTACGCGCCGGTTGACGGCGACGTCATCGAAGTCAACGATGCGCTTGAAGACGCTCCCGAAACGGTCAATGACGCGCCTTACGAAGGCGGCTGGATCATGAAGGTACGCTTAACCAGCGACAACCTTGACGGCTTGCTGGATGCCGACGCCTATCAGGCGACGCTAAGCAGCGACGACTAGCCGTTAACGCCTGCCTCACGGCAGGCGTGCCTTATTGCCCTGCACGGTTTTCTCATCACGTTCGGAACTCTCTCCATGCCTTTTGAAACTCGCCGTTTAGCCGAACTGGCTGACCACGATGCTTTTATCAAACGTCACAATGGCCCTGACGCCGACGACGTCGTCACCATGTTAAAAGCGCTCGACCTTCAGCGCATGGATGACCTGATCGAGCAAACCGTTCCGGGCGATATTCGCCTGGGCCGAGAACTGGCGCTGGACGACCCCAGAAGCGAAGCCGAAGCGCTGGATTACCTGAGCCAGCTGGCGCGACAGAATCGCGTCGCCAAGAGCTATATCGGCCAGGGGTATTACGGCACCCACATGCCGGCGGTGATTCAGCGTAACGTGCTGGAAAATCCCGGCTGGTACACCGCCTACACGCCCTATCAGCCGGAAATTTCCCAGGGGCGCCTCGAGGGGCTGCTCAACTTCCAGCAGGTGGTGATGGATCTGACCGGCATGGAGCTGGCCAATGCGTCGCTGCTCGATGAAGCCACCGCTGCGGCCGAGGCCATGTCGCTATGCAAGCGGGCCAACAAGAAAAGCAAGTCCAACGCGTTTTTCGTCGCCGACGATGTATTTGCCCAAACCCTGGACGTGTTGCGAACCCGCGCCGACTTCTTCGGTTTTGAACTAATTACCGGACCCGCGGCCTCGGTTGCCGACCACGATGTCTTTGGCGCGTTATTCCAGTACCCCACCGCCAGCGGCGAGATCAGCGATCTGGCGCCGCTGATCAACGCGGCGGCCGACCGCTCGATCATGACCTGTGTCGCGACAGATCTGCTCAGCCTGGTACTGCTTAAAGAGCCGGGCGCGTTAGGCGCCGACATCGTGGTCGGCAACTCCCAGCGTTTCGGGGTGCCAATGGGCTTTGGCGGCCCCCACGCTGCATTCTTTGCCACCTCGGACAAGCTCAAGCGCTCGATTCCCGGGCGCATCATCGGGGTCTCCAGGGATAGTCGTGGCAAGACAGCGCTGCGCATGGCCATGCAGACCCGCGAGCAGCACATTCGCCGCGAAAAAGCCACGTCGAACATCTGTACCGCCCAGGCGCTGCTGGCCAATATTGCCGGCTTTTACGCCACCTATCACGGCGCCGACGGTCTGCGTAAGATTGCCGGGCGCGTGCATCGTTTGACCACCTTGCTGGCGCAAGGCCTTCAGCAGTCAGGCATTCAACTGGGCAACGACTCCTGGTTCGACACCCTGCGTCTGACCCGGGTGGATGCAGGCAAGATCCACGGCCGCGCCATGACCCACGACATCAACCTGCATTACTTTACCAACGGTGACGTGGGCATCAGCCTGGATGAAACCACGACCGCTCACGATGTCGCCAAACTCTTTGACGTACTGCTCGGCGATGAGCACGGCCTGTCGGTTGCCGCCCTCGACGAGCAGGTGGTGGCCGATCGCGCCTCGGGCATTCCCAGCGCTTACCGCCGCGACAGCGATTTCCTGACGCACCCGACCTTCAAGCGCTACCGTAGCGAAACCGAGATGCTGCGTTACCTGAAACGGCTGGAGAACAAGGATCTGTCGCTTGTGCACGCCATGATTCCGCTTGGCTCGTGCACCATGAAGCTCAATGCCACCAGCGAGATGATCCCGGTGTCATGGCCGGCCTTTGCTCACCTTCACCCGTTCGCGCCCCGCGATCAGGCGGCAGGCTATCACCAGATGATCGACGAGCTGGCCGCCTTCCTGGTCGAAGTGACCGGCTATGATCACATTTCGATGCAGCCCAACTCAGGCGCCCAGGGTGAATACGCGGGGCTGGTGGCGATTCGCCGCTACCAGAACGCCCAGGGCGAAGGCCATCGCCATGTCTGCCTGATCCCCAGCTCCGCCCACGGCACCAATCCCGCGTCGGCGGCGATGGTGCAAATGAAAGTGGTGGTGGTCGAATGTGACGCAGACGGCAATATTGACCTGGCGGATCTGCGCCAGAAGGCAGAGCAGCACAGCGAACAGCTCTCCGCCATCATGCTCACCTACCCGTCCACCCACGGGGTTTTCGAGACCAGCGTGCGTGAAGCCTGCCAGATCGTGCACGACAACGGCGGTCAGGTGTATATCGACGGTGCGAACATGAACGCCCAGGTAGGGATCACACGCCCCGGCGACTTTGGCGGCGACGTATCGCACCTGAATCTGCACAAGACGTTCTGCATTCCCCACGGCGGCGGCGGCCCCGGCATGGGCCCCATTGGTGTTAAAGCCCACCTGGCGCCCTACGTGTCCAACCATGTGGTGACCCCCATCAACGGCGTCAACCCGGAATGTGGCGCCGTGGCAGCGGCCGCCTTTGGCAGCGCTTCCATTTTGCCGATCTCCTGGGCGTACATCAAAATGATGGGCGCGCGCGGGCTACGCGAGGCCACCGAGCTTGCCATCCTCAACGCCAACTACATTGCCAAGCGTCTGCAAGCGGCCTACCCAATTCTCTATCGCGGGCAGAACGGCACGGTGGCTCACGAATGCATCATCGACATTCGTCCGCTCAAGGCGGCGTCGGGTATCAGTGAAGAGGATATCGCCAAGCGCCTGATGGATTACGGCTTCCACGCCCCGACCATGTCGTTCCCGGTGCCGGGCACGCTGATGATCGAACCCACCGAGTCGGAATCGCTCTACGAAATAGATCGTTTCTGCGATGCCATGATCGCTATTCGCCAGGAGATCACGCGTGTCGAACAGGGCGAATGGCCGCTGGATAATAACCCGCTGGTGAATGCGCCGCACACCCAGGTCGACATCATCGACCCCCAATGGGAGCGTCCTTACGACCGTGAGCTGGGCGCCTTCCCCACCGATGCCGTCAAGGCGTCCAAGTATTGGCCGGCCGTCAATCGGGTGGATAACGTCTTTGGTGACCGGCAGTTGATTTGCTCCTGCCCGAGCATCGACGAATACCGCGACGAATAGCGACTGGTCGACCTATAAAACGCCTCGAGGCCGACGCTTAGGCAGCTGGCCTCAAGGCGTTTTTTCCTGCACACGCTGCTGGTGAAAGCCGTTAAGCAGCTTTTCGTACCGCTTGGGAAGCACGGAGTCCCGTCGACGCAGCAAATACAGCACTTCGTTGACCGTATTGGGTAGGTTAAGCGCCTTCACCTGCCGCTGCCATGGCGATGTCTCGAGCACCAGCCGCGATACCACCGTAAAGCCCAGCCCCCGGGCGACGCCATCGAGCACCATACTGACTTCATTGGTGAAGCCCTGATGGCGGAAGTGCGTCATCGAGCGAAACTCGCCGGGATAGTTGGCACGCAATAGCGCGTTGGCATGGTTGATGCCATCGTAATAGTTGAGAAAGCCAATGCCCATCAGGTCTGAAAGCGTCCCCTCGACAAAGTCGGCCGGCACCACCAGGCAAAGCGGCTCCTGATGCCACACATGACATTCCAGGTCGGGGTGATTGACCGCATCGGTGACGATCCCGATGTCATAACGCCCTTCGAGCAGGTCATTGACGATCTCGTGATTGAACGCAAAGCTGTAGCTGACGGTCAGGTTGGGGTGGCGTTGCTGCTGGCCGAGAATGTACGGATAGAGCATCAAGCCGACACTTCCCGGCGACGCTAGCCGGCATTCACCGCTGTCCAGCAGGTCGTCGTCCAGGGCATGGCGAAACTGCTCATGCTCGGCAAACAGCTTTAACGCGTAGTCGTAGGCGCGTCGCCCCGGCTCGGTCAAGGTAAAACTGCGCCCCCGCCGTTCGATCAGGGTCTTGTTTAAATAACGCTCCAGCTTGCGGATATGCTGGCTAACCCCGGGCTGCGTCATGTCCAGCCGCTGGGCCGTGCGCGTAAAGCTGCCGGTTTCCACCAGGGTGATATACGTTCTGAAGTATTGCGCGTTAAACATGTTGAGCATCATCGGGTTAGCAATCAAACCATCATACCACACTGGCCCGCCAGGCTCTGACGGTGTACCCGTTCGGGGAGCGTGATAATATGCCCTCAGACCTCACACCGTCAGGAATTGCACCACTAATGACCCAGAACGCTCAATCGCGCGATACCATCTCCAGCATCATCTCGCCTGAAGGCAGCCTTGAAGTTCTCTCTCAACACGAAGTCAATCGACTGCATCGCACGTCAAAAAGCGGGCTGCACGATTTGCTGAGACGTTGTGCGCTCGCGGTGCTCAACTGCGGCAGCCCGACCGACGATAGCCTGGCGATCCTTGAAGCCTATAAAGACTTCGATATCGAAGTGCTTCAGCAGGATCGCGGCATCCGCTTGAAGCTGACCCATGCCCCCGCCGAAGCCTTTGTGGACGGACGCATGATTCGCGGCATCCGGGAGCATCTCTCGTCGGTGATACGCGATATCGTGTATATCTACAACGAAATCCAGCGTCACGATCGCTTCGACCTCACCACCGCCGAAGGCACTACCAACGCGGTCTTTCATATCCTGCGTAAAGCCGGCACGCTCAAACCAGGGCGTGACCCAAGCCTGGTGGTTTGCTGGGGCGGCCACTCCATTTCCCGTGAAGAGTACGAATACACCAAGGACGTCGGCTACCACCTGGGCCTGCGCGACCTGGATATCTGCACGGGCTGCGGCCCAGGGGCCATGAAAGGCCCCATGAAAGGCGCCAACGTGGCGCACGCCAAACAGCGTCGCCGCGACGGCCGCTACCTGGGGATTTCAGAGCCGGGCATCATCGCCGCCGAGGCGCCGAACCCGATCGTCAACGAACTTGTGGTCATGCCCGACATCGAAAAACGCCTGGAGGCGTTCGTAAGGCTGGGCCACGGCATTATCGTGTTTCCCGGCGGCGTAGGCACGGCGGAAGAAATTCTCTATCTGCTGGGTATCCTATTACACCCCTCTAACCAGGATATGCCATTTCCGTTGATTCTCACCGGTCCAGCCGATTCAGCCGCCTACTTTGAAAAGATCGACGAATTTCTGGTGTATACCCTTGGCGAGGACATTCGACGCTTCTATACCATCATCACCGGTGATCCCGTCGCCGTCGCGCGCCAGATGCGCAAAAGCATCGATGAGATCACCGAGTTCCGTCGCACCCACCAGGATGCGTTCTACTATAACTGGCGCCTGACGGTGGCGCGGGACTTTCAGGCGCCTTTCGACCCCACCCATGACGCCATGCGTGCCCTGGCGCTGCACCGTCAGCAGCCCACCCATGAACTTGCTGCCAACCTGCGTCGGGCTTTTTCGGGCATTGTCGCCGGCAACGTCAAGGAACAGGGCATTCGTGCCATAGAAGCCAACGGGCCCTTCGTGCTCAATGCAGAACCCGAGCTGATGCAGCGTCTGGATGAGCTGTTGAGCTCCTTTGTCGCGCAAGGGCGGATGAAGCTCGACGGGCAGGACTACACGCCCTGTTATGTGCTGACGTAATCGTGCAGACAACACATTGCCAACCCGCCACACTTGGATACACGTTTCATTCATCTTACGGCTAGTCCGCATGAGCCCCGCGTCAAACACTCGGGGCGCTATATCCAACAACGCGACACACCCTGACCGCCGGACATAAAAAAACGCCGCGGGCTATATAGCCACGCGGCGTTTTTTTCGTAATGGTCGGAGCGACAGGATTCGAACCTGCGACCTTTGCAACCCCATTGCAACGCGCTACCAAGCTGCGCCACGCTCCGAATGCCCGGGCGATATTCTCGCCTCAAGACGGTGCGTATACTAGCGTTTTATCGCACAAATGAAAAGCTCTTTTTGCGCTTTCTTTTCAAGTGCTTGTCTGACGGAGCGTTTGGTCTGACCCAGTTATTCAGGGCGATCCGCACGATGCAGCAGTGCTGCCATCTCGGCATACACCGATGGGGCACAGACCAGCAAATCCCGGGAATACAGGTCAGCGGGCACCCCATCGGGAGCACCGTAAAGATGACCAACGCTGGCACCCGCCTCGCGGGCAATCACCCAGCCAGCCACAAAGTCCCAGGGCGAGACGCTTTCATAGTAGGCATCCAGGCGCCCGCAGGCCACATCGCAGATATCCAGGGCGGCAGCACCGTTCCGGCGTATATCGCGACAGTGGGCCAGCACGGCGGCCAGACGCGGCAATAACGCTTTGCGAGCGCCCCGCTGATACGGAAAGCCGGTCGCCACAAGGCTACGCGATAGCTCGTCGGCAGCGCTTGGCTGAATAGGCCGCTGGTTGCAGTACGCTCCGCTGCCCTCGGCGGCGGTGAAGGTTTCCTCCAGAAACGGCGCATGCACCACGCCGACCTTGCCGACACCGTGCTCCATCCAGCCAATCGACACCGCCACATGGCGCAGGCCCTGAGCAAAATTGACCGTGCCATCGATGGGATCAACCACCCAAAGCTGCGCGGCGTCGGTGGCCAGCGCCTCCCCGGGGGACAGCTCTTCGCTGAGCCGTGTCTCCCCCGGGAAGTGGGCGTCTAGCTGTTCGCTGATAAAGCGATCTACGGCAATATCGGCATCGGTCACCAGCTCGTCACCGGCCTTGTAATGTCGGTCAAAGGACTGCTCCTCACGCGCCTGTCGAATCATCCGGCCCGCCTGTTCGGCAATCGACCGGGCAATGCTCAAACGCTCGTCCAAGGTGTATGCAGACATACCAACTCCGTTAATGGGCCAGGCATTAGCGTAAGGCATCCACCAGAATATCGACAACCACGCGGGTGGCCGCATCGATCAAGACGACATCCGAGCCCACGCGCTGCCATTCATAGCCAGGGTAGCGCGGCAGCTCATCGGCCAGACGACCGTCAAACCGCTTGGCGATACCCGGCGGCAGCGGCTTGCCCCGCGCCAGGTTACGTTCGATGCCGGGCGGCAACGGCTCAGCGCTGGGCGCGCCATATTCCCGCAGCAGGCGGTTCAGGGCACGCTCATCGATACGCGGCCGGTCACCATCACGATAGTTGCGCGTATCGCGATCGTCATAGGCGCGATGCTGGCGTTCTTGAGACGGCTCTTGATGCTGTTTGTCTCGTGCACCGTGGGCTGGCGCATGGTCGGGCTGGGCAGCGGCGACGCCACTGAATAAACATGCCGAGAACGCACTGGCTACCGCAATTTTGAAAGGATGCACTGTAAGCTCCTCAGCTAGGCTTGGAACTTACAGTGTAGCGAGCAAATACGCAGGGATTAAGAAAGTAAGCTGCAGCTTTGAATTGTTACTTTTGGTCACGACACGTGGCCGGCAAGTACTTTAGCTCCATCTTATTTGTGTCGCCTGTCGTGGTACGACAAGACCATTGAATAGATCCTTCACCTGCATCGGCTTCCAACACCACCCATTTTCCCGCAATGGCACTATTCGCCTCTTCGCTCATTTCCATCACAATGCGGGACTCGTACTCGCCCTCTGCCCCCCAAATCGCCATATAACTAACATAGCTCCCCAAGTTACCCGCACCCGCTTGACCACCTCCTGTCGGAGACGTATCCGTTGCGTAACCAATATCAGCATTACTTTGCGGAAAGCCCCCCGTCGCCATGAAATACTCACTGATCGCAACCTTCACGTCAGAAGCGAGACTGAATGCTTCCGAGACTTGAGCACGGGCCACATAGTTCTGATATTGCGGTACGGCAATCGAAGCTAGCACACCAATTATTGCCACCACGATCATCAGCTCGATAAGGGTAAAACCCCGCTGAATCGCTTTCATAATGCCTTCTCCGCTTAAAAAAAAGGGGCTATAAGCCCCTTTATCATCATCTGCCAATCACTCTCCTGATGATGATGTTGTAGTGTCCGCATCGCGGCAGCTTGCGGGTAAATATTTTGTTGGGATGCCATCTGTAGAAGAAGCACCGCATGACCATTTAATTGCACCGCTGTTATCATCATCTCCAGTTGAAGAGTCAGGCGTAAATTGTAGTGATTTGTCTTGCAAGTCACTGACTACACCTGAACTAGACATAGCTACGGTGATTTTCCCTTCGTTTTCTACCTTGACGCTCTGCACATAGCTACCAATATCTGTACCATCAACATTCGCAGATATCCCAGCCTTCGTATTGGAGTCAGGGAAACTACCATTAGTTATATAGTACTCAGAAACAGCCGTTTTAGCCGACGAGGCAAGACTGATCGCTTCACTCACCTGAGCGCGTGCAACGTAGTTCTGATACTGCGGCACAGCGATAGAGGCCAGCACGCCGATAATCGCCACCACGATCATCAGCTCGATCAGGGTGAAACCGCCCTGGTGTTTATTGCGAATTGCCGGTTGTGCAGAATGCGACATGGAGGCGTCTCCTTGGGAAATCGTACCCGGCTTGGCGCAGGGCATCACAGTTGAATAAAACTTGTACGACAGTAACGTACCGCATGGCCTTGATCAACGCCATTGTTACCCAGCGTATCACTGTTATCGGCCAGCGTTGGCCGGGCTTGAGCGAATCGACTTGCGCCGCGTTACTGCCTTGACGTGCCAAGTATGATAAAAGTAAGCCGCAGCGCTATCCACCAACGAGTCCCGCATGAGCGAATCCAGTTCTGAGTCTACCTTAAGCCACGCCGCCGCCCGGGGCGGGCTGCGCGGGATCGCCCAGCGTCTGGTCAAGCACGACTTGCTGACCGAGGCCCAGGCGACTACCGCTGAAGCAACCGCCTTTGAACTGGATATTTCGCTGCTTCAGCACGTGGTGGATAGTGGCCTGGTGGACACCAAACAGGCGGCACTGGCCGCCGGCTGGGAGTACGGGCTGCCGGTGATCGACCTAGATGCCGTGCGGCTGACGTCACTCCCACCCGCTGCGGATTACCCGATCAAAGTGCTTCAGCATTTAACCGTGCTGCCGCTGGCGCGTCACGGTCACCGGCTCACCGTTGCCGTGCCCTACCCGGCAACGCTGACCCAGCTGGATGAACTTCAGTTTGCCACCGGTCTGAGCGTTGAAGGAGTACTGGCCCCCGTCGACCAGCTGACGACGGCTCTGAATCAGTACCTTACCCAGAATGAGCGCAGCATGCTCGAAGAGCTCGACGACGTCGACGATGCCGTCAGTTCCTTGAGCGTCATCCAGGGGCCCGGCGACGACGCGCCTCTGGAAGAAGCGCCGCAGAACAGCGACGACGCGCCGATCGTCAAGTTCGTCAACAAGCTGCTGCTGGACGCCATTCGCCGCGGCGCGTCGGATATTCACTTCGAGCCCTACGAAACCCAGTACCGGGTGCGCTTTCGCATCGACGGCATGCTCATCGAGGTAGCACGACCGCCCTTTGCCATGCGCAACCGTATCGCCGCGCGGCTGAAAATCATGGCACGGCTGGATATCTCCGAGCGCCGCCTGCCTCAGGATGGCGCCATCAAGCTGAAGCTCTCGCGTACCCGCTCGCTGGATTTCCGGGTCAACTCGCTGCCCACCGTGTACGGCGAAAAGCTGGTGCTGAGGATTCTCGACCCTACGGCCACACAGCTGGGCATCGAGCAGCTCGGCTTTACCGACGACCAGCGCGGATACTACGAGCGTGCCCTCGCCGAGCCCCAGGGCATGATTCTGGTGACCGGGCCCACGGGCAGCGGCAAGACTGTGTCACTTTATACGGGTATCAATATACTCAATCAGGTGGAGCGCAATATCTGTACCGCCGAAGACCCGGTGGAAATCAAGGTACCCGGCGTCAACCAGGTCAATGTGCTACCCAAAATCGGGCTGGATTTTGCCAGCGCCCTGAGGGCGTTTCTGCGCCAGGATCCCGACGTGGTGATGGTAGGCGAAATACGCGACCTGGAAACTGCCGAAATTTCGGTCAAGGCAGCCCAGACCGGTCACCTGGTGCTGTCCACGGTGCACACCAATTCGGCAGCCGAGACCTTGACCCGCCTCTCCAACATGGGCGTGTCGTCGTTCAACATTGCCAGCGCCGTCAGCCTGATCATTGCCCAGCGCCTGGCGCGCAAGCTCTGCCCGCAATGCAAGACACCGGCGGACATCCCCCATGAGGCACTGCGACGCGAGGGCTTCACCCAGCAGGAGATCCAGCAGGCCACGTTGTACCGTCCAGTCGGTTGCAAACACTGCACCCATGGCTACAAGGGCCGGATTGGCATTTATGAGGTAGTGCCGATTACCGACGCCATGCGCCAGCTGATCATGCGCGATGCCAACGCCCTGGATATTGACCAGCTGGCCCGCCGGGAAGGCTATCCCAGCCTGCACCGCAGCGGCCTGCTAAAGGTCATGCAAGGGATTACCAGCCTTGAGGAAGTCAACCGCGTCAGCAAGGAGTAGACCATGGCCAAGGCAACACGCGCTCGCCGTCAGCCGACCATTCAGCTTTACCGCTGGAAGTGGGAAGGCACAGGGCCGCAGGATCGCCCGCTAAGCGGTGAAATGATCGGCCGCAACAAGGCCGAGGTGGCAAGCGAGCTCGCCAACCAGCAGATCAATGTGCGGCGGCTGCGTAAAAAGGGCGGCCTCAGCGGTCGTGGACGCATCAATCCCCACGACATCATGGTGTTTGCTCGCCAGATGGCTACCATGATCCGTGCGGGCATACCCTTGCTCCAGGCCTTCCAGGTCGTGGCCGAGAGCCTCAAGAAGCCGGCCATGGTGGCGCTGGTTCAGCAAATGATGAGCGACGTATCGGCAGGGGCAAGCTTTTCGGATGCCTTACGCCGTCATCCCCGGCACTTCGATCGCCTGTTCGTTAACCTGGTTGAAGCCGGCGAGCAGGCCGGTGCGCTGGATCAGATGCTTGACCGTGTCGCCACCTACAAGGAAAAGGTCGAATCGCTCAAGAGCCGCGTCAAGAAGGCAATGTGGTACCCCTCCGCCGTCATGCTGATCGGGGTGGGCGTCACGATGCTGCTGCTGATCAAGGTGGTGCCCGAGTTCGACAGCATGTTCGACAGCTTCGGTGCCGAACTCCCCGCCATGACCCAGATGACCGTCAATTTATCCGATCTCGCGCAGCGTTTCTGGCTGCATGCGGTCGGAGCCGTACTGGCCGGCGTTTTTCTTCTCAAACAGGCAATCAACCGCTCCCCCAGGGTGGCTTACCGCGCTCACAGCGTTATATTGCACCTGCCCGTGGTCGGTGACATCTTGCATAAAGCGGCCGTGGCGCGTTTTGCCCGGACGCTGGCGACGACCTTTGCCTCCGGCGTGCCCCTGGTGGAAGGCCTGGATACCGCCTCGGGCGCCACCGGCAACAAGGTCTACGAACGCGCAGTCACCCAAACGCGCCATGACGTGGCCACCGGCCAGCAGTTACACTTTGCCATGCGGATGACCAATCAGTTTCCGCCTCTGGCGGTTCAGATGGTCAGTATCGGTGAGGAGGCAGGCTCGCTGGATGCCATGCTAAACCGGGTGGCGGATTACTACGAAGAAGAGGTCGACAACAAGGTAGACGCCCTAACCTCGCTGATGGAACCGCTGATCATCGTGGTACTGGGCCTGCTGGTTGGCGGCGTCGTGGTATCCATGTACTTACCCATTTTCAACTTAGGCTCGGCCCTTTAAGGGATCGTGCAAAGGCATGTCATGCAGTTTTCTTCATTCACGTTCTGGCCACTGATTGTTTTACTGGGCCTGTGTCTCGGCAGCTTTCTCAACGTTGTCATTACCCGCCTCCCGGTCATGCTGATGCGCCAATGGCGCCAGGAAGCGCGTGCTCAACTGGCGCTGGAGGAGGAAACGCCGCCGCGCTTCAATCTCGCCCAGCCGCGCTCCATGTGCCCCCGCTGTGAAACCCCCCTTCGCTGGCACGACAATCTGCCACTGATCGGCTGGCTCAAGCGGCATGGCCGCTGCGCTCATTGCAATGGGCGGATCAGCGTTCAATATCCGCTGATCGAGCTTGCGGGCGGCGTCCTGGCCATTAGCGTTGCCCTGCTCTACGGCCCTGACTGGCAGGCCCTGTGGGTTTACGCCGCCTGCCTGACGCTACTGGCACTGGCGGCCATCGACTGGCGCTTGCAGCTACTGCCCGACATCCTGACGTTGCCGCTGCTGTGGGCCGGGTTGCTTTACCACTGGCTGTTTCAACCCGCCTTCCTGGGTGATGCGGTCATCGGCGCAGTACTGGGTTACATGAGCCTGTGGAGTGTTTACTGGCTGTTCAAGCTGGCGACCGGTAAAGAAGGCATGGGCTTTGGCGACTTCAAGCTGCTGGCGGCGCTCGGGGCCTGGCTCGGCTGGCTGGCGCTGCCGCTGGTGCTGCTGTTTTCTGCGGGTCTGGCCGCCATCCTCGGCCTTGCCTACCAGGCCTCAACGCCCCAGGCGCGCGGCACCCCTATGCCGTTCGGGCCCTTTCTTGCCCTCGCCGGCTGGATCATGCTGCTGGCTGGAGACGAGGCGCTCGCCGTGTACTTGAGTATCGCCAGCTAGCATCAGGGGTAGACAGACTTCATACATTTTTTCCCCACCGGAAGACAGGAAGCCCATGATTGTTGGTTTGACAGGCGGTATCGGTTCAGGCAAATCCACCGTTGCCCGCGCCTTTGGCGAACGCGGCATCGGCTGGGTGGACGCCGACGACGTAGCCCGGGAGGTAGTTGCCCCCGGCGAACCGGCACTGGCAGACATTCGTGACCGCTTTGGCGACCGGGTGATTACCGACGACGGCTCGCTGGATCGCGCCGCGCTTCGACAGATCATTTTCGACGCGCCCGAAGAACGCCATTGGCTCGAGCAACTGACCCACCCCATTATCCGCGAACGCCTCGTCGCCACCTTGCACTGCCTGCAATCCGGCACCTCTCCCTACGCCCTGTTGGTGTCGCCGTTGCTATTCGAGTCGGGTCAGGCGGCACTGGTCGAGCGTGCCATCGTGGTGGACGTGCCCACCGACATGCAGCTATCCAGAACGCTGCAGCGCGACGGTGTCAGCGAAGCGAACGTACGTGCTATCCTGAAAGCACAGATGTCGCGGGAGGCGCGCCTCGCCAAGGCGGACGATATCATTGATAATAGTCGCGACATTGCGCACATGCAGCAGCAGGTCGCCCGTCTTGATCGCGCCTACCGTGCGCGACTATCGCCTTAATGCCATTACGATCTATCTCAGTCCGGATTATCTATGCCTCAACCCGCTAACGACAGCCCGCTTGAAGTCGCGTGCCCGCAGTGCGCCCGCGCCGTCCCCTGGAGTGATGACAGCCAATATCGCCCGTTTTGCAGCAAGCGCTGCCAGCTACTCGACCTGGGCGCCTGGGCAGAGGAGTCGCACCGCATCGCAGGCGAAAGCGCCATGGACGAAGCCGATATTGATGCCCTCCTGGCGCGCGCGGATCGCGACGCACCGCTTTCATGACCGCGTTGCGTTTAACCCCCATGAACGCACCTCCCTATCACCTGATGCAGCAGCTTGAGCGGTCGTTTGACGCGCTCATGCAAGCGCTGGAAGCACTCGCGGAACGCTATGAACAGCAGTCGCCGCCTACCTGGCAGCTACTGCCCGGGGACGCCGCCCCTTCACAGTGGATGAGGACGGCGCTGCTTGATGTCTGGCATCAGGACGGCCAGGACGGCCGGGAAACCCGTAATTACCTGGGTATCGTGGCCGCCGACGAAACGCTTCTCGACGCCGTGCGCAATGTCAACGAGGCAAAGGACGCCTTTCATGCCAACCTGCAGACCATCAAACACACCGCCCCCAAATCGCTGAGCGATGCCAAAGCGCAGCTCACCAGACGGCATCCTGACGTTCAAGGCGTGCTTAACAAGGAGGGGCTGGCGCGCCTGCACTTAAAGCAATGCTGGCGCCATCTGCCGATCGCCGATGCCGACGTCGCCAAGGTACGCTTCGCCTGGTATCAAAGCGGCCGATCAATCAAGCGCATTACGGTCAGCGAGGCCGAGCAGAAACTGCTCCAGCTGGACAGCGAGGCGCCCCACATAAGGGTGCAGCTGCGCCGTCTTGCCGACATCCCCAGCAGCGAGCCGCTCGCCCAGGTTCAGCCCCAGGCACCGCTCATGCGGGCCAACCTCTTCTTCAGTCACCCGCTGGCAGACGGCCACACGCGACGGGCACTGAACGTGGCAATGCCACTCTTTGTGCCCAGCGCGCAGGGGATACTGCCTGATATCAAGGCGCCGTCGGCCCAGCCGCATGCAACACGGACACGCGCGGTTCGTCGCGATGAAAAAATAGAGCCGGACGTTTTCCTACCCAGCCTGCGGGTATTTCGTTATCGCTAGCGCCTTCCACCGCGTGTCAGGCAGGCACCTGATCCTCGGCCCAACGCCCCGTCGTCAATAACGTTTCGATCAGCTGACGAAGGTCGTGGGGTGCCATATGGTATTCGGTCAGCAGCGCTTCAAATTGCTGCTGGAACTGTTCCTCACGGCGCCCGGCCTTCTGCTCTGCCTCTTCCTCTTCCAGCGCTTCCAACGAGCGCACCGGTGGCCCGGTCGGAATATCCGTAGTGCTGCCGGGATCTTCTAGCTGACGTAGCGCTTGCGCAAACGCATCATCCAATTCACGAAATTGGCGCAGCTTGTCACGCTCGTCTGTCGGTTTATGAACTTTGTGATATTTCATTGATGTTTCATTTACACCTTTTCGACGGTGGGAGACGCCTGGTTATTCGACTGTCTTCCCATAAACTGTGCCCAAACGCGTAAAAAGGCAAAGCAAACTTGCCTTCGAGCGCTGTTACCAGCATAAAGAGAGCGTCGTTATAATCGGTACACTTGGTAATAAAAGCCTACGCATCGCCGTCAACATTTGCGATCATCGCCTCGGTAAGCTGCAATGCCATCGTCTCGATCTCAAGCAAGCTTGTTCTAACACGCACATCAACCACACCACCAGCGCACCATGAGGGCGCAGATTACTGCCAGCAGGATTCACTGGCGGTAAATACATGCATGGGAGGCCAGATAATGTTCAATGCAATGATACAAGCTGAAATCTGGCTGCAGGACACACTTGAAAAGCCGTCAAGCATCGACGATCTTGCTCGCAACCTAGGGTATTCAGCGTCTCAATTACGGCGCCAGTTTCGCCATTACTTCCACACCTCACCGAGTACCTATCGAGAAAAACGACGCCTGGAACGAGCAGCTGTTCTGCTCGCCTTTACTCCGCGTAACATAGCGCAAATTGCACTGCGCTGCGGTTATCAAAACCATTCATCTTTTTCGCGCGCATTTCAACGACGCTTTCGCTTATCCCCTCGCCAATACCGCCAGGCTATCAGTCATGTGCTGCATCAACAGATACCCTCGCGGGGCTATACGACCCGCATAGAGCAAAGCTCAGTGCGGCAGGCAGTTCTCATGCGGCTCTACAAGTCGCCTGAACATCTGAAAGGCCTGGGAGACAGTCATTACCATAGTCATCAGCTCGAAAGCCTGCAAGCACGCCTGACGGACGCCATGCCTGTTATATCGCTGCCCGACCTGCTGAGCGAAAAGATAGACGCATTGAACGACCAAACGCTGCACCCCGTGCGTACCGATATTGGGCTTTATCTGCAAACGCTCAATAATATGAAGACCATTCCGTTACCGGCGCCTTATCGTAGAGTAAATATTGCATCGCGCCAGCATGCCAGTACCTGTTTTGATGAATTCTCACAGCTATCGCGGGCGCTAACCAGCACCTTGCTTAACCTTCTTCATAAACCAGTGGGCTACTACGTTAGCGGTGAGGCACCCATGGTGCTCTGGCAATCCGATCATCTTGAATTGAGAATACCGCTGTCGAAGTAAAGACATGGCGTCCAGGTCACTAAAGAAAACCGGCATTCCTGATAGAAATGCCGGCTGGTAGGCTGCTTAGTCTTCCATACGCACGAGCCAGGACTCAACGGTCTCGTCGCCGTGTTCGTCTTTCCAACTGCGCAGTCCTTTATGGTTACCGCCGCGAGTCTCAATCACCTCACCGGTGTGCGGATTCTTGTAAATCTTCAAGCGACGCTTACGACGACCCGCATTATTGCTTACCGGCTTGGAGGAGCGCTGTTCGGCTGCCGGATCCAGCAAGGCCACCACATCCGCAGGACGTTTGCCAAATTCGTTCATTAATGCTTCAAGCTTTGATTTAAATTCAAGCTCGCTCTTGAGGCGCTGATCACCCTCTAGCCGCTCAAGATCTTCTTGTAGCTGCTTTAGCTGCTGTTCTTTTTGGATGTATTCATTAAGTAGTGACATGGGGGTTCCTTTAACATCAAGTCAAACAGATAAGATACCGAACAGACATTGCCAGTATCTATTAGTTCAGAATGCGTAATCATTATTGCTGCAAAAAAGCCAACTGACAACAGTCTAGATGAATTTTAGTCGACTACGAAAATTTAAAACAACAACTCGGTAATAAACGACATTAGCGAAGCCAATCACCGAGTTGCCAAACCAAGAAATGAGCAAAAAAAAGCGCCGCCCCAAGGGCGGCGCTTTTATTACGCCAGAACTAACGAGATATTAGTCTTGACCCATTTGCTGCTTAATCAAGTCACCGATAGTGGTCGCCCCACCGGTTTCCGGCTCTTGATCGCGCAGTTTCTTGAGATTCTGACGAGTATCGTCCTGCTCTTTCGCTTTAATCGACAGGTTGATCTGACGGCTCTTGCGATCGACGCTCACGATACGCGCTTCAACGCTATCACCTTCGCTGAGCACGTTGCGTGCGTCTTCAACGCGGTCTGCCGCAATTTCAGACGCCTTGAGCACGGCCACAACGTCGGTTGCCAGCTCAACATGCGCTTCCTTGGCATCGACTTCAACAACACGCCCCGTCACGATGCTGCCCTTGTCATTGACTGACAGATACTCGGCAACCGGATCGGAATCCATCTGCTTGATACCCAGGGAGATACGCTCACGCTCAGGGTCGATGGACAGAATGACCGCTTCCGCTTCGTCGCCTTTCTTGAAGTTACGAACGGCTTCTTCGCCAGTCTCGGTCCAGGAAATATCGGACAGGTGAACCAACCCGTCAATACCGCCTTCCAGGCCGATAAAGATACCAAAGTCAGTGATTGACTTGATGGTACCCGACACGCGATCGCCCTTGTTGTACTCGGCATTAAAGGTTTCCCAGGGATTCGCAGTGCACTGCTTGATGCCCAGAGAAATACGACGACGCTCTTCGTCGATATCCAATACCATGACGTCGACATCATCGCCCACTTGCACGACTTTGGACGGATGAATGTTCTTGTTGGTCCAGTCCATTTCGGAAACGTGAACCAGACCTTCAACGCCTTCTTCAAGCTCGGCAAAGCAGCCGTAATCGGTCAGGTTAGTGACCACAGCGTGCACTTTGGTGCCTTCCGGATAGCGGTCTTTGATATTGACCCACGGATCTTCGCCAAGCTGCTTGAGACCCAGAGAAACGCGGTTGCGCTCGCGGTCGAATTTCAGCACCTTGACGTTGACTTCGTCGCCGACAGCGACGATTTCAGACGGATGCTTAATGCGCTTCCAGGCCATGTCAGTGATATGCAGCAGGCCATCAACACCGCCCAGATCAACGAAGGCACCGTAATCGGTCAGGTTCTTGACGATACCCTTGATCTGCTGGCCTTCCTGCAGGGTCGCCAGCAGCGCTTCACGCTCGGCGCTGTTTTCAGCTTCCAGCACCGCACGACGTGATACCACAACGTTGTTGCGTTTCGGATCGAGCTTGATGACCTTGAAGTCCAGCTCTTTGTTTTCCAGGTGCGCGGTGTCGCGAACCGGACGTACGTCAACCAGAGAGCCCGGCAAGAAGGCACGGATAGAGTCGACGTCGACGGTGAAGCCGCCCTTGACCTTACCGTTGATCACGCCTTTGACGACTTCGTCTTTTTCGAAGGCGGCTTCCAGAATCTTCCAAGCTTCTGCGCGCTTGGCTTTTTCGCGGGACAGACGCGTTTCACCGAAGCCATCTTCGACGGCTTCCAGTGCAACGTGTACGTCGTCACCGATCGCGATGTTCAGTTCGCCGTTTTCATCACGGAATTGAGCCGCAGGGATCTGGCCTTCCGATTTCAGACCGGCGTTAACGGTAACCCAGTCACCGTCAATATCGACAACCTGGGCCGCGACGATGGCGCCTGGCTCCATGTTGATGTCATTTAGAGACTGTTCAAACAGTTCAGCAAAGCTTTCGCTCATGGTGTTCCTACGTGATCAACGTTGTTGAGGCATAAATGCCTTCTCCGTACCACCAGCAAGTACGGGCCTAATGTCACTCAGCTTCTGGAGGTGTTAACGCTGGTTAGACCTGACCGGGCTCTCCGAGGTGAGTATTGCGCCCTGCCATGTCGTGACACCTGTCCAAAAACGCCGCAAGGGAGTATCAACTATCAGCTACTATGCCACGCTGGACCAGCAGCTCGGTCAGTTGATCAACCACTTCCGGTATGCTCAGGCGCGTGGTATCAAGCGTAATGGCATCATCTGCCGGCTTGAGAGGAGCCACTACGCGCTGCGAATCGCGTGCATCGCGTGCCTGAATCTCCTTTAAAAGACTCGAAAGACTAGCATCCACGCCCGCTTCCTGCAACTGCTGATAGCGACGACGCGCCCGCTCGTCGGCAGAGGCCGTGAGAAATATCTTCAAGGCGGCATCAGGGAAAACCACCGTACCCATGTCGCGGCCATCAGCCACTAACCCGGGCGACTGGCAAAAATCACGCTGACGCTTCAGCAGCGCCTGACGAACTGCCGGGAGCGAAGCCACTAGGGAAGCACGTTCGCCCGCCTGTTCGGTACGAATCGCCCGGCTGACATCCTCGCCTTCCAGCAACGTACTCGGCTGGCCATCTTCAACCGGAAACGCCACGTCCAGGGACTCTGCCAGTTCAGCCAGGGCGGCTTCGTCATCGAGCGCCACCTGATGCTTGCCGGCTGCCTGGGCGATCAAGCGATAAAGCGCCCCACTATCCAGCAGGTGCCAATTCAGCCGATCAGCCATCAGCCCGCTGATGGTGCCCTTGCCGGCACCACCCGGCCCGTCAATCGTCAAAACCGGAGCCTGCTCAGTCATGCACGCCCTCCACCGCCAGTGACATGCCCACGCGGGTGGCCAGATCAATGAAATCGGGGAACGAGGTCGCCACATTGGCACAGTCGTCAATCACGATCTCGTCACCGGCACGCAGCGCAGCGATGGCAAAGGCCATGGCAATCCGGTGGTCACCCAGACTATCGATTCGACCACCGCCGTAGCTGGGTGTTTGTTCGTCGCCATGACCGACAATATCGATGCCGTCGCTAACGACCGTATGCTCAACGCCGAGAATGGCCAGCCCATCGGCCATGGCCTGAATACGATCCGACTCCTTGACGCGCAGCTCGTCAGCGCCGCGCAAGCGGGTCGTGCCACGAGCGTTGGCAGCCGCAATGAACAGGGCCGGAAATTCGTCGATGGCCAGCGGCACCTGGTCGACGGGAATGTCGATGCCGCTGAGCGGCGCGTAGCGGATACGAATGTCCGCGACGGGCTCACCACCCACTTCACGCTGGTTTTCAAGCGCCAGGTCGGCACCCATCAGCTTGAGGATATTGATCACACCGATGCGTGTCGGATTGATACCCACGTGCTCGAGGGTTATATCCGACCCCGGCGTGATCGCGGCCGCGACCAGAAAGAACGTCGCCGATGAAATATCCGAGGGCACATCGATAGGCCCTGCCGTGAGTGCGCCGCCGCCCTGCAACCAACAGGTGTCACCTTTGCGCGATACCGTGTAGCCAAAGCCGTTGAGCATACGTTCGGTATGATCACGGGTGGGCGCCGGCTCACGCACGCGGGTCTCGCCTTCAGCGTAAAGCCCCGCCAGCAACAGGCAGGATTTCACCTGGGCGCTTGCCATGGGCATATCGTAATCAATCCCCTTCAGCGCGGCGCCCCCTTTGATATTTAGCGGCGGCCGTCCGCCTTCGGCGGTATCGATGGTCGCGCCCATCAGGCGAAGCGGGTCGGCAACGCGTGCCATCGGACGCTTGTTCAGCGACTCATCGCCTGTCAGTTCGCTGTCGAACGCCTGCCCGGCCAGCAACCCCGCGAACAAACGCATCGCCGTGCCCGAGTTGCCGACATAGAGCGGCCCCGAGGGCGCCTTCAGCCCCTGCATGCCCACGCCATGAATGGTGACACGCCCCTGATGTGGCCCTTCAATGGCAACGCCCATTTCGCGAAACGCCTGGAGTGTCGCCAGGCTATCTTCGCCTTCAAGGAAACCCTTGACGTCGGTGACGCCCTCGGCTAGCGCCCCTAGCATGATGGAACGATGGGACATCGATTTGTCGCCGGGCACGCGAATACGCCCCTGCGCCTGGCCGCCTGGGTGCACCCGGTAGGTCACCTTACCTTGTGGTTGCATATGATATTCCGCCTGGTAAGTAGTCTTGTTCAATAACGTATCAAAATAATGACGCGCGTGGCTGGCTCGGTCGAACGTGGCGATCAGCGCGTCGCTGTCGCCATGCTCGACGGCCTTGCGCAGCCGGGCAAGGCCGGCCTCGAAATCATCCAGCGACGTCAGCACCGCCTCACGATTGGCGATAAATATATCCCGCCACATGACCGGATCGCTGCCGGCGATACGCGTAAAGTCGCGAAAACCACCGGCGGCATAGCGAAAAATATCCAGCCGGTCGTCTTGGCGAGCCAGCGTATCGACCAGCGAAAAGGCCAGCAGGTGAGGCAAATGACTGGTGCGCGCCAACACCTGGTCATGGTGCTCGACACTCATCTCCAGCACCTCGGCTCCGCAGGCGCCCCAAAGGGCCTGAACACGCCTCAACGCCTCAGGCTCGACGTCCGGCTCGGGGGTGAGTATCACCTTATGATGACGGTAGAGATCAGGATTGGCCGCCGAGACACCGCTTTTCTCCGAGCCGGCAATCGGGTGGCCCAGCACCATATTGGTGGGCACACGGCCAAACACCCGTTCGGCGCAGGCGCGGATGGTCGCCTTGGTGCTGCCCACATCGGTGATCACCACGTTAGCGGCGGCGCTGGGCAATGCCTCGACCAGCGTTCTCATGACCGTTTCCATGGCAAGCACAGGAACGGCGAGCACGATCAGCGAGGCATCGACGACCTGATCACCAAGCTCCGTGCCACCGTCATCGATGAGGCCCAGCTGCATGCCGAGAGCAATTTCGTCCGGATTGGGGTCGCAGCCCACGATCCGGCCCTGGAAACCAGCGCCACGCAGTGCCGCTGCCAATGAACCGCCGATAAGCCCAAGCCCGACAATCAACAGCCGCGGCTCGTCAACACGTGAAACGCCGGACGATCCTTGAACCCCTGGCGTCACAGGACGCCCTGGGGGTAAGACCCCAACACGCGCAGCTCGGCGGCACGCAGTTGGACTTCCTCCAATACGGCGGTGACGCGCGGCTCATCGCGGTGGCCTTTAAAGTCGATAAAGAACACGTAGTTCCACACCCCGGTGCGCGAAGGACGTGTTTCCAGGCGAGTCATGTCGATCTGGTGACGGTGAAACGGCTCAAGCAGGTCATGCAGCGCACCGGGCTGGTTGCGCATGGCCACGACAATCGAGGTCTTGTCCTCTCCCGACATGGGAATATCCTGATTGCCGATAATCAAGAAGCGCGTGGAATTGTCCGGGCGATCCTCGATCTTTTCCGCCACCCGCTCCAGGTTATAGAGCTTGGCCGCCATGTCGCCGGCAATCGCCGCACTGTGCCATTCGGTCTTGACCAGCTTGGCGGCTTCGGCGTTAGATGAAACCGGCACCCGTTCAGCATGAGGGAAATGCGCATCAAGCCACTTGCGGCATTGAGCGAATGACTGGGGGTGCGAGTAGATACGCGAAACCTTGTCACGCCGGGTGGTCTCGCTGACCAGCAGGTGATGATGTATGCGTAATACCACCTCACCGCAAATGCGGATGGACGAATCCATGAAGGTGTCCAGGGTGTGGTTAACCACTCCTTCGGTCGAGTTTTCTACCGGCACCACGCCGTAGTTGACGGCACCGGCTTCCACCTCACGGAACACTTCATCGATGGCGGCCATGGGCAGGCTCACGGCACTTTCGCCGAAATGCTTCAGTGCGGCCTGCTGGGTAAAGGTGCCTTCCGGGCCCAGATAGGACACCTTGATGGGCTTTTCCAGCGCCAGGCAGGCAGACATGATCTCGCGGAACAGACGCGCCATTTCCTCGGCATCCAGCGGCCCCTTGTTCAACGCCATGATCCGGCGCAGCACCTGGGCTTCACGCTCGGGGCGATAGAAGACCGCATCTTCATCCTGGGAAAGTTTGACATGCGCGACCTGCTGGGCGCAGTCGGCACGCTCGCTGATCAAACGCAGGATATCGTCGTCCAGCTGATCGATACGCTGGCGCAGCGCTTCCAGATTGATCGACGTGTCGGACATGATGATTAGCCCCTTCGTTGTTCGAAATCTGCCATGAAGGCAATCAAGGCGTCCACCGCCTCTTCAGGCACCGCATTGTAAAGACTGGCGCGCATGCCACCGACGCTACGATGGCCCTTGAGATTCAAGAGCCCCGCCTCGTCAGCCTCTTTCAGGAAGGCATTATCGAGCCTGGCATCGTCAAGCACGAACGGCACGTTCATGCGCGAGCGGTTGGCAAGCGCAATGGGGTTACTGTAAAGCTCGCTTGCGTCGATCGCGGCATAAAGCTTTTGCGCCTTGCGCCGGTTGATCGCATCCATCGCCTCGAGCCCCCCGATATCATCCTTCAGCCACTGGAAGACAAGCCCCGCCAGATACCAGGCGTAAGTAGGCGGGGTATTGACCATCGACCCAGCCTCGGCGAGCTGCTGATAGTCGAACAGCGACGGAATGGTGGGCGGGGCACTCCCCAGCAGGTCGTCGCGAACCACGACCAGGGTAAGCCCCGCCGGGCCGATATTCTTCTGCGCGCCGGCATAAATCACCCCGAACTGGCTGACGTCCAGCGGCCCGGAGAGAATGTTCGAGGACATATCGCAGACAAGCGGCACATCAGCGCCGTCACTACGCTGCGCTTGTGGCACATAGTCAAACTCGAGACCACCTATCGTCTCGTTGGAAGTATAATGCAAATAGGCAGCGTCAGTACTGATCTGCAACGCGTCCTGCGCCGGCACCTTGGTGTGGCCGCTCGCTTCACTGCTGGCCGCCACATGGTGGCGAAACCCAAGCCGCTTGGCCTCAGTGAGGGCCTTCTTGCCCCAGATACCGGTTTGAATGAAATTACCACTGCCCCCATGACCCAAGAGATTCATGGGCAGCATGGCAAACTGAAGGCTGGCGCCGCCTTGCAGAAAAAGCACTTTGTAGTTGCTGGGTATCCCCAGCAACTGGCGCAAATCCGCTTCGGTCTGCTCGGCGATCGCCACAAACTCGTTGCTGCGATGGCTCATTTCCATCACCGAGAGGCCACGCCCCTGGTAATCCAGCAATTCATCCTGGGCCCTTGCCAATACCGCTTCCGGCAGTGCCGCAGGTCCCGCGCAAAAATTATAACGACGTGTCATCGGCTCCGGCATCCTGTGCGTCATTCGCGTTGGGGGCGTCTGTCTCCGTCTCGTCCAGCGCTTCGAAGTCTGCCTCTTCCGGCTCATCGACGCGCACGGTCTTGACCAGCTTCTCTTCTTTGCCGAGGCGGATCAGCATGACCCCCTGGGTATTCCGCGAGGTGGTCGAGACTTCTTCCACACGCGTGCGAACCAGCGTGCCGCGATCAGTGATCAGCATCATTTCGTCGCTGTCGTAGATCTGCATGGCGGCCACCAGCGAACCATTGCGCTCGCTGGTCTGCATGGCAATCACGCCCTGGCCGCCCCGCCCGCGCAGCGGGAATGCCTCCAGCCGGGTGCGCTTGCCATAGCCGTTTTCACTGGCGGTGAGAATATAGATATTGCCACCATCAGACGGGCTGTCGACATCGCCGTCGACAGTGTCATCTTCGCCATCGATCTGCTGGGTTTTGGGGATGATCAGGCTGATGACTTCAGCGTTGTCCGCCAGGCGCATGCCGCGTACACCGCGAGCCGTGCGGCCCATGGCGCGCACGTTACCTTCCTCGAAGCGGATCGCCTTGCCGTTGGACGACAGCAGCATCGCATGATCAGACCCCGACGTAATCGCCGCGCCGACCAGACGGTCGCCTTCTTCCAGGTCGATTGCAATCAGGCCGACGCTGCGCGGACGCGAAAACTGTTCGAGGCTGGTGCGCTTGACCGTCCCCTGGGCGGTGGCAAAGAAGATGTAGTTATCGGGATCGTAGTCACGCACCGGCAGAATCGCGTTGACCGCTTCGCCTTCCTCGAGCGGCAGCATATTGATCAGCGGCTTGCCGCGCGAGCCGCGACTGGCATTGGGCATTTCGTAGACTTTTAGCCAGTACACCTTGCCGCGGTTGGAGAACAGCAGCACGGTATCGTGGGTCGACGCCACCAGCAGGTGCTCGATGACGTCTTCATCTTTCATCGCCGTGGCGGACTTGCCGCGGCCACCGCGACGCTGGGCCTGATAGTCGGAAAGCGGCTGGGTCTTGGCGTAGCCCGAGCGGGAGACGGTCACCACCATATCCTCTTCGGCAATCAGGTCTTCCATCGACAGGTCGAGATGGCTGGCCTGAATTTCCGTACGACGGTCGTCGCCGAACTGGTCACGCACCGCGTGCAGCTCGTTACGGATGACTTCCATCAAGCGATCCGGCGAGGCGAGAATTTCGGTCAGCTCGGCAATCTTCTGCAGAATGGACAGGTATTCGTCGAGGAGCTTCTCGGTTTCAAGACCGGTCAGGCGATGCAGGCGCAGCTCGAGAATCGCCTGGGCCTGTGCCGCCGACAGCCGATACTCGGTAGCGCTTGGGTTGAGGCCGTAGCCTTCTTCCAGATCTTCCGGCTTGCACGAGGTCGCCCCCGCGCGTTCCAGCATATTGGTGACCTGGCCGGGCTGCCAGACCTTGGCCAGCAGCTTGTCCTTGGCTTCCGCGGCGTTGGGCGACGCCTTGATGAGTTCGATCACTTCATCAATGTTGGAAATGGCAACCGCCAGGCCTTCTAGAATATGCCCCCGCTCGCGGGCCTTTTTCAGTTCGAACAGCGTGCGCCGGGTGACCACTTCACGGCGGTGACGGATGAAGGCTTCGAGCATCTGCTTCAGGTTCAACGTGCGCGGCTGCCCGTTCTCAAGCGCCACCATGTTGATACCAAAGACATTTTGCAGCTGCGTCTGAGCAAAGAGGTTGTTCACCACGACGTCGCCGGACTCGCCGCGCTTGATTTCGATGACGACGCGCAAGCCGTCTTTATCCGATTCGTCGCGCAGCTCCGCAATGCCCTCGATCTTTTTCTCTTTCACCAGCTCAGCGATCTTCTCGATCAGGCGCGCCTTGTTTACCTGGTACGGCAGCTCGGTAATGATGATGTGATCGCGGCCGGTTTTATCATGGTGCTCAATGGTGTGACAGGCACGTACGTAAATGCGCCCGCGCCCGGTGCGGTAAGCATCCAGGATGCCCGCTCGCCCATTGATGATGCCGCCGGTGGGGAAGTCCGGCCCGGGAATGTACTGCATCAGGTCATCGACGCTGAGCGTATAGTCATCGATCAACGCCAGGCAGCCATCGATCACTTCGCGCATGTTGTGGGGCGCGATATTGGTGGCCATGCCCACGGCAATCCCTGACGACCCGTTGATCAACAGGTTGGGCACCTTGGTCGGCAACACCTCGGGGATCCGCTCGGTACCGTCGTAGTTATCGACCCAGTCGACGGTGTCCTTTTCAAGATCGGCAAGCAGCTCATGGGCCAGGCGCGCCATGCGCACCTCGGTATAACGCATGGCGGCGGCGTTATCGCCGTCGATTGAACCGAAGTTGCCCTGACCATCGACCAGCACATGGCGCATGGAAAAGTGCTGCGCCATGCGAACGATGGTGTCATATACCGCACTATCGCCGTGCGGGTGATATTTACCGATGACATCACCGACGACACGCGCCGACTTCTTGTACGGCTTATTCCAGTCATTGCTCAGTTCATGCATGGCAAACAGCACACGCCGATGAACAGGCTTCAGGCCATCGCGCACGTCAGGCAGCGCGCGGCCGATAATGACACTCATCGCATAGTCGAGATACGACTGTTTGAGCTCGTCTTCAATATTGACGGGCAAGATTTCTCTGGCGATGTCACCCATGAAAGTCAGATCCTTTGCACTGCATTGGCACTGCGAGAGTTGAAAGCGCTTGAAAATGCCGCCGTCGATAACACAACAGGGCGGCGCGCAGATACATCGCTATCATACCACTGCATTAGCACCATGGGCAGCCGGTCAGGTCGTCAACGCGTCTCAATCCGCAAATACGGCTTTCTCGACGATCAACGACGTCAAGGTATCGCGGACGTGGCCCTCGATGGGACTGGCCTTGTTGGCGCGCACGTCCAACAGCACAAAGGTCAGATCGGCCTTGGCCACCAGTTGACCGTCCTTACGGCGAATCTGATGGTGACAGACCGCACTGCGCTCACCCACCTCGACAATCCCCGTCATGACGACCAGGTCATCGCCCTGCACCGCCGCCGCCCGGTAGTCGATATTCAAATTGACCACCACAAAGGCTCGCCCGGCATCGTGCAGCTCTTTCATGAGGGCCGGATGCTCATCGAAGAACGCCCAGCGACCCTCCTCCATAAACTCCAGATAGCGGGCATTATTGACGTGTCCATAGCCGTCAAGGTGATAACCGCGTACGCGCAGCTGAATCGATGAAAGCGACATAACAAACTCCTGTAATGCGTAAATGGATAATGACCATGTAGACACTTGGTCGCGCAGCCGACCAGACCATCTAATCAAACACAAGTTTGAAACACTCGCAACAACTCCCCCCTGCGTCACGACGCTGGTAGGAAAGCGCTGCTTTCGCCATAATGTGCCACCTTTTACACAGGACAGGCGACATGTGGTTCAAACACCTGCATTTATACCGCGTACACAGCGCCCCCGAGCTGAGCGAGTCAGCGCTTGGCGACGCGCTGGATGCCCACGCCGCCGCCCCCCTGGGCAATGCCGATGCCCGCCGCCTCGGCTGGACCGCGCCGGCCGGCCGACTCGGCAGCGGCCAGCGGCTGCATGAAATCCAGGGCCATCGTCTGCTTTCGGCACTCCGTCAGGAGCGTCTGCTGCCTGCTTCGGTGGTCAAGGAAGAAGTCGACGAGCAGGTCGCCAACATTGAGGCCAGCGAAGGCCGCAAGGTGACCCGCAAGGAAAAGACCGCCTTCAAGGAGCAGGTGACCGAAGATTTGCTGCCGCGCGCTTTTGTGCGCAGCCAGAAAATCGACGTCTGGTGGGATACTCGGCGCCAGCTTATTGGCATCAACGCCAGTTCGCGCACGCGGGCCGAAGACATTCTGGATTTGCTGCGCGAGACGCTGGGCAGCCTGAGCGTGACTCCGCTGGCGTCACAGACGCTGCCCATGCGCGCCATGACGACCTGGCTGGGCGATGCCTCAAGCCGCCCCGCCGACCTTCAACTGGGCGACCAAGTTGAACTGAAAGCCAAAGGCGACGACGGCGTGCTTCGCGCACGCCAGGTCGATCTGGACAGCGACGAAATTCAGCAGCTGCTGGAAAGTGGACGCCAGGCAAGTAAACTCGCCCTACACATCGAAGGTCGCCTAAGCTTGGTATTGCACGACGACCTGGCACTGAAGTCGCTTCGCTTTGGCGATGCACTAATAGAAGAAGCCGACCAGGCAGACGATGGCGACGACGCGCTGGCCCGGCTGGAGACTGACTTCATCCTGATGGCCAACGCCCTCTCGGAGGATATCGTGCGCTTGATGGACTGGCTGGGCGGTGAGGTTCAGCGCGAGCCTTCACCGGCTTGATGGCGCTGCTTCGGCATCGCGGTTAACTGTTTTCACTCATTTGATTTTATTAATGACATCCTACGGATCGCATGACACATCACAATAACGCTTCGACTGCCTCGACGCCTTCAGACCCCTGGGCGGATATTCGCCCCTACATGGACCATGAAGTGGCCGACGTGCTTGCCAAGCTTTCAAGGGATAATGAGCTGCTCAATGCGCTTACCCGTTTTCGGCTGCCCCGCCTGGCCCGTTGGGCGCCGCCGTTGGCGCGGGGTATTGCCAGTCACGCCGTCCGCCGGGAAGTCAAAGGTGTGACCAGCGTGCGCGAATTCCAGATGCGCATCGCCAGCTATATGGTGCGCATGATCCGCACCACCACCGACGCCTTCGAGGTCGCGGGGCTTGATAAGCTCGACCCGGGCAGCGCCTATTTGTTTATTGGCAACCACCGGGATATTTCCCTGGATCCGGCTTTTGTCAACTACGCGCTTTATCAGGCAGACCGTAACACCGTACGCATTGCGATTGGCGACAACCTGCTGAAGAAGCCCTATGTCACCGACCTGATGCGGCTGAACAAAAGCTTTATCGTACCGCGCAGCGCCCGCGGCAAGCGGGCCATGCTGGCCGCCTATCAGCAGCTTTCCGCCTATATTCGTCATTCGATCACCGAGGACCAGCACTCGATCTGGATGGCACAGCGCGAAGGCCGGGCCAAGAACGGAATCGACCGCACCGACCCGGCGATCATCAAGATGCTGACCATCGCGAGTCGCACCACCAACCGCGATGCCGCCTTTGGTGACGCCATTGCCGAGCTGAAACTGGTGCCGGTGTCGATCAGCTACGAATACGACCCCTGCGATCGGCAAAAAGCCCAGGAACTCTACGATATCGATACCAAGGGCAGCTACGCGAAAAGCGAATTTGAAGATATCCGCTCCATTGTGGCCGGGATTACCGGCACCAAGGGACGCGTTCAGCTGCGCTTTGGCACGCCGGTAGGCGCCGACATGGCGACCCCGGACGAAGTCGCCGCCGAGATAGATCGCCAGGTCATCGGTGGCTACCGGCTGTTTCCCAGCCATTACCTGGCGCTTGAAGCGCTGGGCGATGCACCCGAGCTGGTGGCGCGCCGAGCCATTACCCGCGACGACCGGGAGCGCTTCAAGGCGCGGCTGGCCAACGTACCGGAACCGCTACGCCCCTACTGGCTGGCGCAATACGCCAACCCGGTGAAACACAAGGCCGGGCGTTTGACAAGCTGAGTACAACCGCCATGCTCGGTGGCGGAAAAAATGCTATGGTCAAGGCATTTAATGGTCTCGCTTGACGCACTACGTCGCGATATTAAGGAGAACGCCCATGTCCGCTTCAGAAATTCAGAAAACACGCATCATCAATGAGCTACGCGGCTTTATCCGTAAGCTGCTGCAGGATCCAAAGATTCTCGAACAGTCGCTGGCAATTGCCCGTGAAGAACTGACCGAAGGCAGCAGTCCCGCCGTCATGGCGCGGATTGCCAACCAGATTTCCGATACTACCAGCGTGCACATTCCCGAAGACGCCGCCGAGCACTCGGAGGCGGACAAGCTGTTTTTAGAGCTGTTGCGGGAAGTGGTTCAAGAGGAGCAAGCACTCTACTAACCTAAGCCACGTCTTCACCCTGCGGCGACGCCAACTGGGCTTCGCCGCTTTTGTCTTTTTTGTTAATGCCTGACCGGGACTTTCGCTCATCATGTCAACGACCTCCCCGCGCCGCATTCTGGTCACCAGTGCGCTCCCCTATGCCAACGGCGCCATTCACCTGGGCCATCTGCTCGAATATATCCAGACCGACATCTGGGTGCGCTTCCAGAAAAGCCGTGGCCAGCACTGCTATTACGTATGCGCCGATGACGCGCACGGCACCGCTATCATGCTGCGTGCCGAACAGGAAGGCATTTCTCCCGAGGCGTTGATCGAGCGCGTTTCCGACGATCATCAGGCCGACTTTGCGCGCTTCGGCGTGGCCTTCGACAACTACCATTCGACCCATTCGGATGAAAACCGCTATTACAGCGAACTGATTTATCAGCGCCTTCGCGACAAGGGCCATATTGCCACGCGTGAAATCGAGCAGATGTTCGATCCGCAAAAAGGGCTGTTTCTCGCCGACCGCTTCATCAAGGGCACCTGCCCCAAATGCGGCGCGGATGATCAGTACGGCGACAACTGCGAAAAATGCGGTGCCACCTACACGCCCGCAGAACTGATCAACCCGGTATCCGCCATCTCCGGCGCGACGCCTGAAGTACGCAGCTCCATGCACTACTTCTTCAAGCTCCCGGACTTTGCCGAGTTTCTACAGCGCTGGATCAACGACGACCACGTGCAGCCGCAAATCCGCAACAAGCTGATGGAGTGGTTCGAGTCGGGCTTCAACGAGTGGGATATTTCCCGCGATGCCCCTTACTTCGGCTTTGAAATACCCGACGCGCCCGGTAAATACTTTTACGTGTGGCTGGATGCGCCGATTGGCTATCTGGCCAGTTTCAAAAACCTGTGCGAACGCGAAGGCATCGACTTCGACAGCTTCTGGCAGCCGTCATCCGACGCCGAGGTCTACCATTTCATCGGCAAGGATATCGTCTATTTCCACGCCTTGTTCTGGCCGGCCATGCTCCAAGGTGCCGACCTGCGCACGCCCACTGCGGTTAACTGTCACGGCTTCCTGACCGTGGATGGCGCCAAGATGTCCAAGTCCCGGGGCACCTTTATCAAGGCAGCCACCTACGCCGACTACCTAAACCCGGAATACCTGCGTTACTACTTTGCCGCCAAGCTTACTTCCAAGGTCGACGACCTGGATCTGAACCTTGACGACTTTGCCGCACGCGTCAACTCGGACCTGGTCGGCAAGGTGGTCAACATCGCCAGTCGCTGTGCCGGCTTCGTCAAGAAGCTGGGCGACGGGCGCCTATCCGCTCACTGCAGCGAGCCACAAATGGTCGCCCGCTTCATTGCCGCCGGCGAGGGCATTGCCGAAGACTTTGAAGCCCGTGAGTTCAGCCGCGCCATGCGCAGCATCATGGAGTTGGCCGACGAAGCCAACACCTACATCGCCGACAAGGAACCCTGGGTACTCGCCAAACAGCAAGGGCGCGATGCCGAGGTACTCGAGATCTGCTCGGTGGGTATCAATCTGTTCCGCCAGCTCATGATCTACCTGGCCCCCGTGGTGCCCGCCATGGCCGAGCAGGCGCGCGTGTTCCTCAACGTCGACACCCTTGACTGGGAAAGTCGTCATGACCTGCTGGTCGACCACGACATCAACAAGTTCAAACCGCTGATGCAGCGCATCGAGCGCGACAAGATAGACGCCATGATCGATGCTTCCAAGGAGGATCTTGTGGAAGAGGCGAAACTCAAACAGGCTCCCCAAGGCCCCTTGGCCGAAACGCCCATTGCCCCCGAAATCAGCTTTGAGGACTTCGCCAAGGTGGATCTGCGTATCGCCCGGATTGCCAAGGCGCAATACGTTGAAGGCGCCGACAAGCTGCTCCAGTTGACGCTCGACCTGGGTGGCGAAACCCGCAACGTCTTTTCCGGCATTCGTTCCGCTTACGCCCCCGAAGCGCTGGAAGGTCGTTTAACGGTCATGGTTGCCAATCTGGCGCCGCGCAAAATGCGCTTCGGCCTCTCCGAAGGCATGGTGCTGGCCTCGGCCAATGACGACGGCATTTACCTGCTGTCGCCGGATTCGGGTGCCGAGCCGGGTCAGCGCGTCACCTAAGCTGGCCTCGCAACCAAAAGGGCAGCGGCAAAAGCCCGCTGCCCACTACCACTGAGCGACCGGATGTCGAGCCACCAATCTGCGCAATGAATGAACTCTTTGTCATATTGATCAGCACTGCACTGGTCAATAACTTCGTGCTGGTGCAGTTTCTGGGCCTATGCCCGTTCATGGGCGTTTCCAACAAGCTGGAATCGGCGATGGGCATGTCCCTGGCCACGACCTTTGTGCTGACGCTGGCCTCCGCCGCAAGCTTTGTGGTTTATCATGGCCTGCTGGTGCCTCTGGACGTGACCTATCTACGCACCATCAGCTTTATCGTGGTGATCGCCGCCGTGGTTCAATTCACCGATATCATGGTGCGCCAGCTAAGTCCGTTGCTGCATCGCGTGCTGGGTATTTTTCTTCCGTTGATCACCACCAACTGCGCGGTACTGGGCGTTGCGCTGTTATCGCTCAACCGCGAGCTGGGCTTTCTCTCCACCACGCTTTATGGCCTTGGCGCCGCCGTGGGCTTTTCTCTGGTGCTGGTGCTGTTTGCGGCCATGCGCGAACGCCTGGCCGCCGCTGACGTTCCGACTCCTTTTAAAGGCGCCGCCATTGCGATGATTACCGCCAGCTTGATGTCGCTCGCCTTCATGGGCTTTTCCGGTTTGGTTCAAGGTTAGGGGGATCAATGAGCGATGCGTTTTCGATGGACGGCCTGCTGAGCGCCGTGGGCGTACTCACCGCGCTGGGAGTGGGCTTTGGCGCCTTGCTGGGGGCGGTCAGCGAGCGCTTCAAGGGCGATGAATCGTCCCTCGTTGAGCAAATTGATGCCCTGCTCCCGCAGACCCAATGCGGCCAATGCGGCTACCCTGGCTGCCGCCCCTACGCCGAGGCCATCAATCAGGGTGATGCGCTCAACAAGTGTCCGCCCGGCGGGGAGTCAACCATTACTGCACTCGCCGACCTGTTGGGTCGCACACCCGAACCGCTGGACGGCGAGGCCACCGACGAGCCCCTGGTCGCCTTCATTCGCGAGGCTGAATGTATTGGCTGCACCAAGTGCATTCAGGCCTGCCCGGTGGATGCGATCATCGGGGCCGCCAAACAGATGCACACCGTGATCGAGGATGAGTGTACGGGCTGCGATCTGTGTCTTGACCCTTGCCCGGTGGATTGCATCGACATGCTGCCGCGACGCACCCCGCTTGAGCAGTGGCAGCCAGTCACCCACCCACCGCTTGTGATTGCCAGCGACCGTCACCCCCAGGAGACGCCCCATGGCACGTACGTTTGAGTTTCATGGCGGCGTCTACCCGCCCGAGCGCAAACAACGCTCCCTGGTGCCGGTGCGTCATGCAACGCTACCCAGTCACGTCGTGCTTTCCTTGGACCAGCACGCCGGACGCCCAGCCCGCGCTATCGTCGCAGTAGGCGACCGGGTGAGTGTGGGCACACCCATTGCCCGCCGCGACGGCATGATTTCAGCCGACCTGCACGCCAGCATCAGTGGCACGGTGACACACAGCGACGCCCTGGCCATCACCGTCGAGGGTGACGGTCACGACACCTGGCAGCGTCTGCCGCCGCTGGACTGGCGAAGCGTCGACACAGAGCCGCTCTTGGCGCGCCTTGAGCAGAGTGGCGTAGTGGGCCTGGGCGGCGCGGGCTTCCCGACCCATATCAAGGCGCGCCTCGGTGAACAACAGCGCATTGATACCCTGGTGGTCAACGCCGCCGAGTGCGAGCCCTACATCACCGCCGATGACCTTACCCTGCAAGGCTTTGCCGGCGATGTTCTCGACGGCGCCCAGCTCATCGCCTCGTTGTGCGACGCGCGCCAGATCGTCGTGGGCATCGAAGATAACAAACCCGAGGCCATCCAGGCGCTTGAGCACGCCATGGCGACAAGCCAGCCGCTGCCTGTGACGCTCAGCGTTATCGCCACGCGCTACCCAAGCGGTGGCGAACGCCAATTGATCAAGGCGCTGCTCGACCGGGACGTGCCCCACCAGGGGCTACCCGCCGACGTTGGGGTACTGTGCCATAACCCCGGCACCCTGTTAGCCGCACTGCGCGCGGTTCGCGATGGCGAACCGCTG
Organism: Vreelandella gomseomensis; assembly: GCF_031451645.1. Taxonomy (NCBI): domain Bacteria; kingdom Pseudomonadati; phylum Pseudomonadota; class Gammaproteobacteria; order Oceanospirillales; family Halomonadaceae; genus Vreelandella; species Vreelandella gomseomensis. Next base: position 210,680 of record NZ_JARWAI010000005.1, read on the forward strand.
GTGGAGCGGCTGGTGACCTTGACCGGCGACGCCCTCGCCGACCCCGGCAATCGCTGGGTGCGCATCGGCACGCCGATAGCGACCCTGCTCGAGGAAGCCGGCCTGCAGCGCGCAACGCTCGATCAGCTCATCGAGGGCGGGCCCATGATGGGCACCTCCCTCGCCGACACCGACGGCGTGATTCGCAAAGCGACCAACTGCTTGATTGCCGCCACGCGGCAAGAGCTGCCGCCTTCGCCGCCGGAATCCCCCTGTATCCGCTGCGGCGCCTGCGAAGACGTCTGCCCGGCTCACCTGTTGCCTCAGCAGCTGCACTGGTACGCCCGCGCGAAGGACGATGACAAGCTGGCGCACTATCGCCTGTTCGACTGTATCGAGTGCAACGCCTGCAGCTACGTCTGCCCCAGCCATATTCCGTTGGTGACCGACTACCGCAGCGCCAAGACGCGGCTTCGCCATCAACGGCTGGAAGCCGCCAAGGCCGAACACGCCAAACATCGTTTTGAATGGCGCCAGGCACGGCTTGCCCGCGAAGAGGCACAAAAACAGGCCCGCCGCCAGGCTCGCCTGGCAAAGCAAACGTCAGGCCAGCCTACGGGCGCCCAGTCGACGTCGCCCCAGGCCGATCTGCGAAGTTTGCGCATTGCCCAGACGGCCGCCAAAGCCGCCGTCAGAAAGGCCGAGAAAAACCTGGCGCGGGCCGCTCAGCAAGATCCCGGCGAGTCCCACGAGGACCTGGAAACCCAGCTGGCAACGGCGCAGGAAAACCTGCGGGCGGCCGACGCCCACCTAGCCGACGCCCGTAACGCCAGCGCGCCCCAAGAGACCCGTTAACCATGCTGCACGCGTCCCACAATGATCGACGCCTTTTAAGGCCAGCGCCGAGCACCGGCAGCATCATGCGCTGGGTGATTGTCGCGACGCTACCCGGCCTTGCCACCATGACGTTTTTTTTCGGGCTGGGGGTGGTCAGCAATGTGTTGCTGGCCGCCGCCTTCGGGCTCGGCTTTGAAGCGCTTATCTTGCGGCTGCGCAAGCGCTCACTGCACCCGCTCAACGATTCAAGCGCGCTCCTCACAGGCGTCTTGCTGGGCGCATCGCTGCCCCCGGCGAGCCCCTGGTGGCTGATCGGTGTCGGCATGCTCGCCGCCATTGTGGTGGCCAAGCAGCTCTACGGTGGGCTGGGCCATAACCCCTTCAACCCCGCCATGGTGGGCTATGCGCTGCTGCTGGTATCGTTCCCGACCTACATGACCCTATGGTCGCCCCCTCAGCCGCTATGGCCCGAAGGACTGTGGGGACAAATCACCGGGAGCGCCTCCCTCGCGCAAATAGATGGCCTCAGCGGCGCCACGCCCCTGGATGCCTTCAAGCATAAAGGGGCTGGGGTGTCGGCCGGCGACTTCTGGGCCGGCCAGCCCCTGCCCGAAGGCACACTGAACGCCTGGCGGTGGGTCGCGGTGGCCTGGTTGGCGGGCGGCGTGCTGCTGCTGGCCAAACGCCTTATCAGCTGGCATATTCCGGTCGCCATGCTGGGTAGCATGATGGTCATGGCCACACTGCTGCACGGGTTCGAAGCGGACCGTTTTGCCTCGCCCTGGCTGCACCTGTTTACCGGTGCGACGCTGTTTGGCGCGTTTTTCATTGCCACCGACCCGGTGTCGGCCGCCACCAGCCAGCGCGGCAAACTGATTTATGCGGCAGGCATTGGCGTACTCATCATGGTGATTCGTACCTGGGGCGGCTACCCCGATGCCGTGGCGTTTGCCGTGCTGCTCATGAATCTGGGCGTCCCGCTCCTGGATCTATACACCGCGCCTCGCCCGGCGGGCCGGCCACCCGCGCCGGCCAAGGAGCGATCATGACCACCTTCAACGCCATGCAGCGCGGCGCGCTGGTGCTGGGCGCGTTTGCCCTGATCACGGCAGGTAGCGTTGCCTCGCTTCGCGCGCTCACCGCCGAACGCATCGACGCCCACCAGCACGCCTATCAGCAGCGCCAGCGCCAGGCCGTGCTGCCTGAGTCGCTTACCCGCCAGGCATCCGCGTCAGAAATGGCCTTGCCCGATGCACAGCAACTGGGCTACCCCGAGGGCGCGACCGGCTGGCGGGTGGAAAATGCCGACCAGCGCGCGGTTGTGCTGCCGGTGGTCACTCGGCGGGGCTACAACGGCGAGATTCATCTGCTGGTAGGTATCGACGAGGAGCAGCGCATCACCGGCGTGCGCGTCACCCAGCACCAGGAAACCCCGGGGCTGGGGGATGACATCGAGCGCCGACGCAGCGACTGGATTACCGGCTTTGACGGCTTGAGTCTCGACGCATTGCCGCCCGGCGGCTGGGCCGTTACCCGGGACGGCGGGCATTTTGATGCTTTTACCGGCGCCACCATCACGCCCCGCGCGGTGGTCGGCGCCGTGCATGACGCGCTGCAGTACGCTCATAATACACCGCTGTTCAGCGACGCCAGGGAGACGTCACCATGAGCCAGCTAGGCGAACTGACCCGCGAGGGGCTGTGGTCGAATAACCCGGCCCTCGTGCAGCTATTGGGCTTGTGCCCGCTGCTGGCGGTAAGCGCCAGCGTCGTCAACGCCCTGGGCCTGGCCATCGCTACCCTGGTGGTGATGGTCGGCGCCAGCACCACGGTATCGCTGATTCGTCATCAGGTACCCAGTGCCGTTCGCCTGCCAGCGTTTGTGATGATAATCGCCGCCTTCGTCACCTGCGCCGAGCTGCTGATGGCCGCTTACGCCTACCCGCTTTATCAGGTGCTGGGTATTTTTATTCCGCTGATTGTCACCAACTGCGCGATCCTCGGCCGCGCGGAAGCGTTTGCCTCACGCCAGCCGGTGCTCCCCGCCGCCATTGATGGCCTGATGATGGGGCTCGGGTTTGGCGCCGTGCTGATCGTGCTGGGCGCACTGCGCGAGCTTTTGGGCCAGGGCACCCTGTTTAGGGAGATGTCGCTGCTGTTTGGTCCTATGGCCGAGGGTTGGCAGCTGACGTTGATCGACGATTATCAGTTCCTGTTTTTCATTCTGCCGCCCGGGGCCTTCTTTGTGGCGGGGCTGCTGATCGCGCTCAAGAACAGCGTTGATCAACGGCGTCAGGCGTCCAAACAACCCACGACCGTCACACCCCGCGAACAACGCCGCGTGCGTGTCACCGGCACGATCAAATAACCCAGAGGTTTGCCATGAATGCCCAAAAGCGTTACGAGATTTTCGCTCGCCTCCAGGCAGAAAACCCTCACCCGACCACCGAGCTTAACTGGAACACGCCGTTCGAACTGCTCGCCGCCGTATTGCTTTCCGCCCAGGCCACCGACGTGGGCGTCAACAAGGCCACCGATCGGCTGTTCCCCGTCGCCAACACCCCCCAGGGCATCATCGATCTCGGCCTCGACGGGCTAAAAATGCACATCAAGACCATCGGCCTGTACAACACTAAAGCCGAGAACCTGATGAAAACCTGTTACCTGCTGGTCGAGCACCACGGCGGCGAGGTGCCCCAGACCCGCGCGGCGCTCGAAGCCCTGCCCGGTGTCGGCCGCAAAACGGCCAACGTCATTTTGAACACCGCCTTCGGCCAGCCGACCATGGCGGTGGATACGCATATATTTCGCGTGGCCAATCGTACGGGGATTGCCAAGGGCAAGGACGTCGTCGACGTCGAACACAAGCTGCTGCGCCACGTTCCCAGACCTTTTCTCAAGGACGCCCATCACTGGCTGATTCTCCACGGCCGCTATACCTGCATCGCCCGCAAGCCTCGCTGCGGCAGCTGCATCATCGAGGATCTATGCGACTACAAGGAAAAAACCGAGATCGCCTAGCGCTGATACGCCAGCCGACGCGACGCCAGGATCAATCAGGCGCGCCATCCGTGAGCAGTTCAGCGTAGGCCGCCTGCCAGGCGGGCCACTCCCAATGACCGGTCATGAGATGCCCGGGCCGGGTGTCTGGGTCGGTCAGCCAACGATGAAGGCGCTCGTAGAGCCCTTGGCGCGTGCCGTCGTATCGATAGGCTGCCGGGTAGAGGTCGGGGAAACACAGCCGATCCGGCACCAGGGGTAGCGCACCGCGCTGGGCAGCCTCCATGATCGCCAGCCCCTGAAACTCGTGCCAGGTAGTGGACACCACGATGCCCGCCTTATCCAGCTCAGCCTGGTAGTCGCCTTCCGGCAGGGGCCCCCAGGCGGTGATATGGGCGGCGAGTCGCTGCTCTGCCTCGGCAAAAATCGCCGGCACATGACGAAAGCGCTGACCCACCACCGTCAGCTCGAAGTCCACACCACGCTCGCTTAGCGCAAACAGCACCGCGAAAAAGTCCTCGGGGTTTTTATCGTACTCCCAGCGGTGGTTCCAGAGTATCCGCCCAGGGCGACGCATGGCAGGTTGCTCGTCGGCAAGCGGCATCACCGGCACGGGCAGCACGCTGGCGCGTTGGCGAAGGGCTTCGAGGGGCTTCACCGCCGGCACATTCTCGGGCATTTGCTTCAAAAAGGCGCGGGCACCGTCAATGAACGAGTCGCGGTTGTAGGCGGTATTGAACACCACGGTATCGGCCGCCAGGGCCGCGTATAGATTCACCATCTTGGCTTCCGCCTGGGGCCGCTGCTCGCCCGATTCGGGGTAGGCAAACTGGTTCTCGTGGAAATACAAAATCTTGCGCGCGCGCCCGAGCGACGGGAACAGTCCCGCCAGGGTCGCCAGATCCACCATCGAGGTGGCCAGCACCACATCGTACGGCTGGCTTAGGGTGTTCCCTTCCTTCAATAACCACGTAAGTGGGTTACCACGAATACGCCAGCTGAAATGACGTGCCGGCAAACGCAACGCCGTCCATTCCACGCCATCAACGTGCTGCATGACGCTATCGGCCCAGTAACGGTGACTGACGGCATCGTAAGCGGAAAGCAGCAGGACACGTGCTCGGGTTTTTAATGAGGTGTGCATTCATCGCCTATCGACTAAACAGCCTGCCATTGTGTCGTACCCCACGGTTTCCTGTCACCCATCGATCGCTTTGTTACCAAGGTCGTCTTGGCGCATCCCTTTCATCTACCTACACTCTGGCTTAATGACGGGGAAACCTAGGCTGCCCCATAACCCTTAAACGTAGGGAGCGCACGATGGCTAAAGTGCTTGTGGTCGATGACGAGCCCAATATCCTCATATCGCTTGAGTTTCTGATGCAGCAGGCGGGCTTCGACGTCATCACGGCAGACGACGGCGAACAGGCCCTTGCCCATGTGCAGCAGGCCCCACCTGATCTGATCCTGCTGGACATCAGCCTGCCCGGCATCAGCGGTTTCGATGTGCTGGAGCAGCTGCGCCAGCAAACCGCTACGGCCGCGCTGCCCATCATCATGCTGACGGCGCACGGCCGCGAGGTAGAGCGGGAAAAAGGCATGGCGCTGGGCGCTGATGATTACATTACCAAGCCCTTTTCCACCCAGGCGCTGGTCGAAAAAGTCAACGCTCTGTTAAGCGGACACCCTTCATGACACGAGGCGGGCTACCCAAACGCCAGCGATTGATTGGCCTGTGGCTCATTCTCAGCGGCATCAGCCTGCTGGGCGGGGCTATTTTTGCCGCCTGGCTGGATGCTCAGCTTGCTCCCACCGGCACAACGCGCATTGCCTTGTGGCTGGGCAGCTTTTCCGGCGGCGCGACGATTTTCCTGGCCGGCTTGCTGCTCGAACGCATGCTGTTTACCCCGCTGCGTCATTTGCAGGTACAGCTGGCACGCCTGGTCGCCAATCCCGATGCCCGCGATGAACACCCACCCGAAGGCTGGCTAAAGGGCCTCGGCCCGGACCTGAAGCGCGTGCGCGAGAGCTGGCGGGAAGACCGCAGCCGCTTGGCCACGGCGCACACGGAAGGCGCTCGCAGCGCCGCCAAGATCCGCCAGGAGCTGGAAACGTTGCTGCAGGTGCTCGAGACGCCGCTGCTGCTATGTGACCATCATCGCCGGGTCATGTTGTTTAACCAGGCCGCCGAGGACTTCTTTGTCGACCATACCGGCCTGGGGCTTGGCAAGCGTCTCGAAGCGCTTATCCCGGTCGCCAGCTTGCAGCAGGCGATTCGTCAGCTACCCGACGACGGCGCTCCGCGTGAGCTGTTGGCCCCCTGCGAGAACCGCTGGCTCAAGATCATTTTACGCCGCGTTCCGGGCAGCGATGGCGAAACGCTGCTGACGTTCAGCGACGCCACCGCCTCCTGGTCGAGTGAAATGGGGGTTAGAGCGGAGCTTGCCGACATGTTGACGCCGCTGCGCCAACACACCGCCAGCCTGACCAGCGCCGCTGACGCGCTGATTCAGCTCAGGCAACAGGGCGACGTCGACACCTCTGCGCTGCGTCAGCGGTTTGAACGCGTCATTCAGGAAGAAGGCGCCACCCTGGGCGATAACGTCGCCAGGATCGGTCAGCTACTGGATGACATGCAGCATCAGGGCGAGCGCCTGACGCCCATGTGGTCCAACGATTTCTGGCAGGCGCTGGACGAGCGCCTCGACCCCGAGCACCGCCTGATCACCCCGGTAGGCATGCCCGCCTGGTTCAAGGGCGACGCGCCGGCGCTGATCGCGCTGTTCGACTCGCTGGTCAAGCACCTCAATGCGCACCTGCCCGACAGCGGCTTTGAGGGCGAGATGTGCCTGGGCAACAAGCGCGTCTACCTGGATCTTATCTGGCACGGCAAGGCGCTGCCCGAACACGAGCTGGCCGCATGGCGGCAGCAGACGCTGCCGTCACTGCCGCTGAGTCCAAGCGTCGCCGACGTGCTGCGCCAGCACGCCAGCGATATCTGGAGCCTGGCCGATGATAACGGCACCCATGCCCGGCTACGCCTTCCGCTACCCGCCATGGAGCGCGTTGGCGCCCCGCGGGAAACCGCTCCGCCGCGCCCTGAATTCCATGACTTCGGCATTGCCGACCTGCCGCCGCCCGACGAAGCCCTTGCCAGCCGTTCGCTGCGCAGCCTGGACATCGTCGCCTTCGATACCGAAACCACCGGGCTTGAACTGCGCCGCGGCGACACGGTGATCAGTCTCGGTGCCTGCCGCGTGGTGAATGCGAAGCTGCTGGCCAGCGACGTCTTCGATCAGAAGGTCGACCCCAAGCGGCCTATTCCGCTGGCCAGCACCGCCATCCATGGTCTTAGCGATGTCGATGTGGCCGGCGCGCCGCCGCTGGACATCGTCTTGAGCCGCTTTCGCGACTACGTGGGCGACGCCGTCATGCTCGCCCATAACGCCGCCTTTGACTTGCTGGCCATCAGCCACAAAGGCGTGACGTTCGACATCCCGGTGATCGATACCCTGCTGATTTCGCGCGCCCTGGACGAAGCGCTGGATGGCCACGACCTCGACAGCCTTGCCCAGCGTTATGACCTGGCGTTTCCACCCGGCACGCGCCACACGGCGCTTGGCGATGCACGCGTCACCGCCGAGCTATGGTTGGCGCTGCTGCCGCGCCTGGAGGCACGGGGTATCGCTACCCTGGAGCAACTGCTTGCGCTGCAGGCCAATGCCTTTGATCGACAGGATGCCAGCGCCACATGAAAACGTCAGGCCCCAAATCACGTAAAACCGAACGGCTGATGGCCCTGGTGGCCATTGCACTGCTGCTGTTCTGCCCGCCCGTGATCCTTGTGGTCGACCGCTTCCCTACGTCGCACATCGGCTGGCTGCCGCTGTATCTGTTCATTGCCTGGGCGATCGTTATCGGCCTGGCGGCGTGGCTCATGGAACATCGTGCGGGCCGCTGATCATGCGTACTGATCCGATCATACTCGGCACCGCCTTTGGTTATCTGGCGCTATTGTTTCTGGTCGCCGCCTGGGGGGACCGCCGCGCGGAACAGGGCCGTTCACTGATCGGCTCGCCCACGGTCTATGCCCTCTCCATCGCCGTCTACTGCACCGCCTGGACGTTCTACGGCAGCGTCGGGCGTGCCGCCGAGCATGGCCCCAGCTTTCTACTGATTTATCTGGGCCCGACCCTTGCCATGCTGCTGTCACCCTTTGTGATCCGCAAGATGGTGCGCATCGCCGCGCGGCAGCGGATCACCTCGATTGCCGATTTCATCAGCGCGCGCTATGGCAAGAGCAGCGGCCTGGGCGCCCTTGTCGCCTTGATGGCGCTGATCAGCATCACCCCGTATATCGCGCTCCAACTGAAGGCGATCACGGTGAGTCACGCGGTATTGATCAACTACCCAAACACCGCCGACACCACCTTGGTTGATGAACACTTCTGGATGGACAAGTCCCTCTGGGTCGCCCTGGTGCTGGCAGTGTTCATCATCCTGTTCGGCACCCGTCACCTGGATGCCAGCGAACGCCACGAAGGCATGGTGGCCGCCATTGCGCTTGAATCGATCGTCAAGCTGGTGGCCTTCATGGCCGTGGGCGTCTTCGTCGTTTTTGTGATGTTTGAGGGGCCCGCTGCGCTGTTTGACGAGGTAGCCGCCACGCCGGGTCTCGCCAACAGCATGCGCCTGGACAGCGTGCCCGGCGGTGCCACCGGCTGGGTGGGCATGCTGGTACTGGCCTTTCTGGCGTTCTTGACCCTGCCGCGTCAGTTTCAGGTCCTGGTGGTGGAAAACGTCGATGAGCAGCATTTGACCCGGGCGAGCTGGCTGTTCCCGCTGTATATGCTGCTGATCAACCTATTCGTGATCCCCATTGCCCTGGCCGGGCTGTTGCTCGGCGTGAGCGCCGGCGACCCGGACAGCTTCGTGCTGACGCTGCCGCTCTCGGCGGGGCTTGAGGGGCTGCCACTGCTGGTGTTCATCGGCGGCCTGTCGGCGGCGACCGGGATGGTCATCGTCGAAACCATTGCGCTGTCGACCATGGTCAGCAACCAGCTGGTGATGCCGCTGCTGCTGCGCTCAAGACGCCTGCACTTGAGCACCAAGGGCGAGCTGGCCGGCTGGTTGCTCGGCATCCGGCGGGTGGCCATTGTGCTGATTCTGCTGCTTGGTTATCTTTACCACGCGCTGATTGGCGACGCCTACAGCCTGGTGACGATTGGGCTGGTGTCCTTCGCGGGGGCCGCCCAGTTTGCCCCCGCGCTGCTGATTGGCCTGTACTGGCGGGGCGCCACGCGCCAGGGGGCCGCTTCCGGCCTGATCGCCGGGTTCCTGGTCTGGTGCTACACCCTGCTGCTGCCGGGATTTGCCCAGTCGGGCTGGCTGGATGCCTCGCTGCTCACCGACGGGCCCTTGGGCATCGACTGGCTGACGCCCTACGCACTGTTCGGCCTGGAAGGCTGGGATATTTACACCCATTCGCTGCTGTGGAGCATGCTGGCCAACGTCGGGCTCCTGGTCGGCGTGTCGCTATTTACGCGGCCCACCCCGCTTGAACAGACCCAGGCGGCGCTGTTTACCCAAGCCATGCACCCCAATCTGCAAAGCACCCCGCTGTGGCGCGGGCAAACCACCCAGGGGGCGCTCAGCGAGCTGCTTATTCGCTACCTCGGCGAGCAGACCACGCGCCGGGTGTTCCGCCACAGCGGCCCCGAGGGTGGGTTCGATGCCGAGGAGCCCGCCGACGCTGGGCTGATTACCCGCGCCGAACAGGCGCTCGCCGGGTCGCTCGGCAGCGCCTCGGCGCGGGTGCTGATCAATTCGGTGGTGCGCGGTGAAGCGCTGGACATCGAGTCCATTCTGAGCATTCTGGATACCACCTCTCAGACCCTCGAGTACAATCGGCGCCTGGAGCAAAAGTCCCAGGAGTTGGCACAGATTGGTGAGGAGTTGCGCAGCGCCAACGAGCGCCTGCGTGAGCTCGATCGCCTGAAGGACGAGTTTGTCGCCATGGTCAGCCACGAACTGCGCACGCCGCTCACCTCGATTCGTGCCTTTGCCGAAATACTGCGTGACAATAGCGAGCTACCCGACGACAAGCGTGAGCACTTCCTTGGCGTTATCGTCCATGAAAGCCAGCGACTGTCGCGTCTGATCGAAGAGATTCTGGATCTGGCCCGACTGGAGAGTGGCCGCTTGACGCTCACCCCCGTGCCGCTAGACCTGGCGGCGCTGGCGCAGCGCAGCGTCGACGCCATTGCCCACCTTCACCAGGAACGCGGCATTGAACTCGAGATTAGCCTCGAGGCCGACCCGGCCATGGTGATCGGCGACCAGGATCGCCTGGAACAGGTCATCATCAATCTGCTCGATAACGCGGGCAAGTTTGCCGACCGACAACACCCCAAAGTCCGCCTGACCCTCTACCCTCACCGCCGTCACTTTCGCCTGAGCGTGGAAGATAACGGTGCCGGTATCAGTGCTGACGAACGCGAGCGGGTATTCGAGAAATTCCACCAGATCCAGCAGGAGGGCGACATTCCTCATGGCCGACCCAAGGGCAGCGGCCTGGGGCTACCCATCAGCCGGGGCATCATTGCCCACCTGGGCGGGCGACTCTGGGTGGAAGATGCCAAAACGCTTGGCGGCGCCTGCCTGACCCTGGAACTGCCGCCGGCACCGGATGACACGACCGCGACGTCATCCACTTGAGGGCTGCCCATCGTCAAGGGATGCTTACCTGCTGAACAAACGCCTTAATCTGCTGGAGATCAAACTTTAACAGCAGGCGCTCATCATCCCTTAAGGATCCCAGGTCTATCCAGCCGTCAGCAGCTTGACCACGGGCTTTATTGGCGCGCTGCTGGTTCAGCAGGCGTTGCTGAAGGCGCTCCAGGGCGGCCACCAGCAAATCCGCCTGCGCCACCGGAAGCACACCGGCCACATGGCTGAGCGCGGCCAGTCGTTCGCGGGTCGCGACTTCACGCCGCTGATGGCGCACGCACAACAGTCGCACGGCGCTGATCAAGGGCAGCAGGCCCTGCTGCTTGAGGTTGATGGCCTCGTCATGGGGCGCATCCAGTGCGGGGCTCGAGGCAATCCGGCCAAAACGGTCCAGCGCGACCGGAAGCTCCTCGAGCAATGCGGCCATTTCATGCATGAATAGAGCGGCCTTGGGTAGTGTCGCCGCGATGCTGTCAGCGAGTCGCTCAGCCAGCGCGGAATTGCCTGCCACCGGGGCAAAATCGAGCAGGATATTGGTCTGCTGCACCCGCTTCACCTGCCGGTCAGCACTCCAGATCGATAGTTGGGCGCGCCACTCGCTGAGCCGTTTACGCCACATCGGCCAGCGCGCCATGACGTGACCACGGCATAGCGGAATGCCTGCCTCGTCCAGGCGCCCGGTAAAGCGCTCACCCAATGCCTGAAAGTAGCCGTCGATTTCAACGTGGCGGTGATCAGGGTAGTCGTCAATAATCAACGCATTATCCTGATCAGGGCCCAGCAGGCTCTCGTAGCGTGCCGCCGAGCCCAGCAGCAGTATGCAATAGTCAGCCGGTGGCTCTCCCCAGCCTTGAGCGCGCATATCGTCAAGCGAGAGCTCGATCGCCTGGCGGTAAAGGCTGGCGTTGTGGTCGCTGATCAGTTGGCTGATGCGCCAGGCAGGCAGATCGTAGTGCACCAGCGATTCCACCAGCGAGAGCTGCCAGGCGTGGGCATTGGTTAGCGAGGACGGCAGCGACGACGTACGGGGGAATAGATAGTCCAACGGCGCGGTGAGCGCCGGGATATTGAGCGTCCCATCATCGTTTATCAGGCAGCGCCAAGGTGAGGCTTGGTGGATTAGACGCATGAACCTCCCCTAGCGTGATGGCGGTATTGCGGTTAGCCGTTACCTTCATGACGGGGGTCAGGAGCAAACATGTCGTCGCCCACTTCATCAATATAGCGCTGGGATTTGCTGACCATCAAGGCATCGCACGCCTCACGACTGGGCACCATGTCCGAACGCTCGAAGCGGTGTTCCAGATCATCACCCTCACCCTGGGACCGGCGGATCGTACCGCTCACCCGATATTGGCCGCTCTGGCTATCGGGCTGAGAGGTGATCAGGTAGCCCTTGTATTCGACGGGTTCAGCGGCCTGCGACTGGCTCGTGGCCCCGTCGCTACCGCCACCCAGCAAGCCTGAAAATAGTTTTTTAAACATCGTGCCTCCTGCGTTCGGCAGGCGGCAAGTCGTGCTCGCCGCCTGCCCTGCCCGTTAGCTCTGTTGGCGACCTTTACCCGCGGCAATCCGCAGGCGCAATGCGTTCAGCTTGATGAAGCCTTCGGCGTCTTTCTGATCGTAGGCGCCCGCATCGTCTTCAAAGGTGGCAATCGACTCGTCGAACAGCGACTGGTCGGACTTACGGCCCACCACGATGGCGTTACCCTTGTAAAGCTTCATGCGTACGACGCCGGAGACGTTATGCTGGGTCTCGTCGATGGCCGCCTGCAGCATGCGACGCTCGGGGCTCCACCAGTAGCCGTTGTAGATCACTTCGGCATACTTCGGCATCAGCTGGTCTTTAAGGTGGGCTTCTTCACGGTCCAGCGTCAGCGACTCGATGGCCCGGTGAGCGCGCAGCATGATGGTGCCGCCTGGGGTCTCGTAACAGCCGCGGGACTTCATGCCCACGTAGCGGTTTTCGACGATATCCAGGCGGCCGATGCCATTGTCACCACCCAGCTTGTTGAGCTTTTCAAGCACTTCGTGGGGCTTATGGGCCTCGCCGTCAATGGCGACGATATCACCCTTGTCGAAGGTAAGCTCCACATAGGTAGGCTGATCCGGTGCTGCTTCCGGCGAGACGCTCCAGCGCCACATGTCCTCTTCGGCTTCCGCCCACGGGTCTTCCAGAATGCCGCCTTCGTAGGAAATGTGCAGCAGGTTGGCATCCATGGAATAAGGCGATTTTTTCTTCTTGCCGGAAAAGTCGACAGGGATGTTGTGCTGTTCGCAGTAGGCCATCAGTTTTTCCCGCGAGGTGAGATCCCACTCACGCCACGGTGCGATGACTTTCACGCCAGGCTTCAGCGCATAGCCGCCAAGTTCGAAGCGCACCTGGTCGTTGCCCTTGCCGGTCGCGCCGTGTGAGATCGCATCGGCACCCGTTTCGTTGGCGATGTCAATCAGACGCTTGGCGATCAGCGGGCGGGCAATGGAGGTGCCCAGCAGGTACTCGCCTTCGTAGATGGTATTGGCGCGAAACATCGGGTAGACGTAATCGCGCACAAACTCTTCGCGCAGGTCTTCAATGTAGATTTCTTTGACGCCCAGCGCTTCCGCCTTGGTGCGGGCGGGCTCGACCTCTTCACCTTGACCGATGTCGGCGGTAAACGTCACCACCTCGCAGTTGTATGTTTCCTGCAACCACTTAACGATAACGGATGTGTCCAGGCCGCCTGAATATGCCAGCACAACCTTTTTGACATCGGACATTCTTGACTCCTTCTGCTGTACAAAATGCGCGCCAGACACGCCAGGGGGTGAGTGGTTCACGCGATCGGGTAAATGCCAAGTATAGCGTTCTCAGTGCTCAGCGAATACCGCCAACGACGGCTTTGCTGGAAACTGCTAGAATCTTCCCACGAAAAGCGCTAGATGCTCTTTGCCCACTGATTACTCGCTTACTAAGGAGAGCTGCATGAGCGAGGCGATTGCCCGCGAATTGATGGCCCAACGTTTTCGCAGTTACCTGCCCGTTGTCGTTGATTTGGAGACGGGCGGCTTCAATGCACAAGGCGATGCCGTGCTGGAAATTGCGGCGGTCACCCTGACGATGGACCCTGAAGGCAACCTCCTGCCCGACGCCACCTACGCCTACCACATTCAGCCATTCGACGGTGCCAATGTCGAACAGTCTGCGCTGGATTTTACCGGCATCAATCTGGATGACCCGCTACGCCGGCAGGTCGCGCTGAGCGAAGAACAGGCGCTGGGCGAAATTTTCCGGCCCATCCGCAAGTCGATCAAGGCCCATGGCTGCTCGCGGGCCATTCTGGTCGGCCACAATGCCGCCTTTGATCACGGCTTCCTGAATGCGGCGGCAAATCGCTGTGGCATCAAGCGCAACCCTTTTCACCCCTTTTCCAGCTTTGACACCGCGACCCTGGCCGGCCTGATTTACGGCCAGACCGTGCTCGCCCGCGCCTGCCGGGCAGCCGGCATCGAGTTTGACAATAAGTCGGCACACTCGGCACGTTACGACACCGAGCGCACCGCCGAGCTGTTCTGCGCCATGGTCAACCGCTACAAGGATCTCGGCGGCTGGCAGCTGGCTCAGCGCGAACAGGCGATGGATAGCGGCGACTAGCCGGATGCAGGCCATGCGGCTTTACGCTAAACTTCGCCCACTTGTTTCTGCGCCATCCAAACGGTGAAAATTGCATTCACCCGCATGGCGCCCACGTTCCTGCGTTCACTACGCCTTCCGACCCCCAGGAGATGAGACGTTTCCATGGCCCAGCATAATGCCTTTTACGCCCAGTCAGGCGGTGTCACCGCTGTGATCAACGCCAGCGCTTGTGGTGTCATTGAAGCTTGCCGACAAGCCCCCGACCAGATCGGCAAGGTCTATGCCGGCCATAACGGCATTATCGGCGCCCTCACGGAAGACCTCATCGATGTCACCCAAGAGAGCGACGACGCCATCGCCGCCCTGCGTCATACCCCCGGCGGCGCGTTTGGCTCTTGCCGCTACAAGCTCAAGGACATCGATACGCACCGCGCCCAGTACGAGCGCCTGATCGAGGTCTTCAAGGCCCACGATATTCGCTATTTCTTCTACAACGGCGGCGGCGACAGCGCTGACACCTGCCTGAAAGTCTCCCAGCTTTCCGAAAAGCTGGGCTACCCGCTGACCGCAATTCACGTCCCCAAGACCGTGGATAACGACCTGCCGATTACCGACAATAGCCCGGGCTTCGGCAGCGTGGCGAAATATATCGCGACGTCCACCCGCGAGGCGTCACTGGATATTGCCTCCATGTGCGCCACCTCTACCAAGGTATTCGTGCTTGAGGTGATGGGCCGCCATGCGGGCTGGATCGCTGCGGCGGGCGGACTGGCCGGTGAAGGCCCGGGCGAGCCCCCGCACCTGATCGTGTTTCCTGAAGTGGCGTTCGATCGCAAGGCGGTGATGGAAAGGGTCGAGCAAAGTGTCAAGCAGAACGGCTACTGCGTCATTGTGGTGTCGGAAGGCGCGCGCTATGAAGACGGTACCTTCCTGGCCGATGCCGGCAATACCGACGCCTTTGGCCACCGCCAGCTGGGCGGTGTCGCGCCGACGCTTGCCGGGATGATCAAGCAGGACCTGGGCTACAAGTATCACTGGGCCGTTGCCGACTATCTCCAGCGCGCCGCCCGCCATCTGGCGTCCAAAACCGACGTCGAGCAGGCCTACGCCGTGGGCCGCGAAGCCGTGACCCTGGCACTGGCGGGCAAAAATGCCATGATGCCTGCCATTCGCCGGATCTCACAGTCCCCCTATCAGTGGGATGTGATTTCCGCGCCGCTGTCGCAGGTGGCCAACCAGGAGAAGTTCATGCCCCGGGACTTCATCAGCGAAGAGGGTTTCGACATTACCGACGCCTGCCGCGAGTACCTCTCTCCGCTCATCCAGGGCGAAGACTTCCCGCCGTTTGAAAACGGTCTGCCCAAAGTGGCCAAACTGAAACTGGCCAAGGTCGAGCGCAAGCTGCCGGATTTCACCCTCTAGACGCTACCTTTGGACGACCAGCAAACGCCCGGGCATCTCAGCGATGCCCGGGCGTTATTGTGTGGCACGTCGGTTTAGCGCAGCAGCCAGGAAAGTACCAGCAGCAGCAACAGAATACCCGCCACGCCCTGCCAGAAACGACGCGGTTCCTGACGCTCTTTATCGGCATCGGCCGCCGGCCGTTTGCCCAACGGCAAGCGCAGCGCATGCAGGAATTCGGATAGCCGTCTGAAACGCAGCGCCCGCTGGGGATCCAGCGCGCGTCTCAGCGCCTCGTCAAGCTGCGGCGAGATCTCGGGATTGGTGGTACGCGCATTGCGGTAGGTCAAGCCTTCCAGGTCGGTATGACTGCGTAGCCGGTTCGGCGTCAGGCTGTAGGGCATCTCCCCGGTCAGCAGCCAATACACGGTCGAGGCCAGGGAATATTGGTCGCTGCGGCGGCCGACGCTGTCGCCCAACGCATACTCGGGTGCCGTATGTTCGTTCAGGCCAACCTGCCTGAGCAGCTCCCCCGAATGCCGGTGGCCATCCACTTCGCGCATGTGACAGGCGCTGAAATCGGTCAGGACAATCTTGCCGTGAGGGTCGACCAGGATATTATCCGGCATGATCTGCTGATGGATGATGTCCCGATGATGCAGCGCCTGCACGGCCTTGCCCAGCTGGTTGGCGATATCCAGCCGCTGGGAGAGGGTCGCCTGGGGGTGACGCTCTGCCCACTCGCGTAATGTCTCGCCTTCAACATGCTGCATCAGATAGTAGAGGTAGCGGCGCGGGCGTGATGGCTCGACCACCTTGACAACGAACGGGGAGTTCACCCGCTCGACGACCCACTGCTGCAGCAGGAAGTGCTCGAGATAGGCATTGCGCAGCGAAAGCTCAGGGCTTGGGGCCTTCATGACCATTTCGCGTTCGGAATAGACATCGCGGACGCGGTAAATGCGCGACTGTGACGTGCGCGACAGGACGGCCAGCACCTCCAGGCCATCCAGCCTTGCGCCAGGCGCAAGCTCAGGGGGGATGGGCAACTCGCCGTATAGCTGGCCGGGATGATCGGGGCTTTCCTCGGGCAGCTCGTCAATGCGCACCAGTTGGAAGCAGAACTGGTCACCGCCGTAGCCGCGTTCTTGCGCGCGCTGCTTGGCTTCGTTGGCGAGGCGCTCGCAGGCCGCGTCCAGGTCGCTGGCATCCTGGCGAATCAGGCGCACGTAGTCAGAGGGCAGCAAGGTGCCGCCGACCGCCTGGGTGGTGAACAGGAACAGATCACCCTGCTTCATGGGCAGCAGGGTATAGTCGATGTCCACGCTGCCATCCATGCCTAGCGCCCGGGACGGGTAGCGATAGCCGCCAAGATCGGTGACATGGTCTCGGCTCAGCTGTTCAAACTCGGCGCCACGCAGACGAAACACCAGGGTATCGCCCATATGAAACAGGTGGGCATCACGCTCACGAAAAACCATGGCGGAGAGCGACGACACAAAGCTGCCGTTCTGTACATGCTGACTTTGGCTGTAGCACCAGCTGTTGAGGGCTCGCAGCACGCGGGTGGCCGACGTTTTGACATCCCAATGATCCGGGGTCGAGAAATAATCGGCCAAAAATCCGCGCACGCTCAGATCACCCGCCTGTTTCGCCAGGGTGTTACGTGAGAGCGAGTCACTAATGACCGCACAGCCACCCTTTGCCTTGAGCAACGGCGGCTCCGGAAAGCGAACCGACATGGAGCTACGGTGCAGCCGCCGGTCGGGGGCAACAAATGCCTGACCGTAACTGATCAGCAATTGGGCATGTGCCAAGTCATCCTCCTGAGCATACTGCGTTGGCCACTGA
Organism: Vreelandella gomseomensis; assembly: GCF_031451645.1. Lineage (NCBI taxonomy): Bacteria > Pseudomonadati > Pseudomonadota > Gammaproteobacteria > Oceanospirillales > Halomonadaceae > Vreelandella > Vreelandella gomseomensis. Next base: position 228,092 of record NZ_JARWAI010000005.1, read on the forward strand.
CATCACTGTCTAAGAGCGCCCATGATACACGCTGGAAACATCAAGTGATGCCCGCCAAACGTCGTGGCATGGCAATCGGCAAGGCCAGACGCCAAGCGAATCAGCGCAACACCTATGTCGCATTGGTAATCCTGCGGCCATGTTCGTATAATTCGACGCCATCCATATAGCAATTTCGATTGCCTAGCCATTGTACGACCAAGGAATAAACGATGAACTTCGACAACATCCCCGCTGGTAAGGATCTGCCCAACGACCTATACGTGGCGATTGAAATCCCTGCCAACCATGCCCCGATCAAGTATGAGATCGACAAAGACATGGGGGCCCTGCTGGTCGACCGCTTTATGGCCACCCCCATGTTCTACCCGGCCAACTATGGCTTTATTCCCCACACCCTGGCCGACGATGGCGACCCGCTGGACGCGCTCGTCGTCACGCCGCACCCGGTTCAGCCGGGCAGCATCATTCGTGCGCGCCCGGTCGGCATTCTCAACATGACCGACGAAGCCGGTGAAGATGCCAAGCTGGTGTGCGTGCCGCACCCCAAGCTCAGCTCGCTCTACGACGACGTCCAGGAAGTCACCGACCTGCCCGAACTGCTGCGCCAGCAGATCGCCCATTTCTTCGAGAATTACAAGGATCTCGAAAAAGGCAAATGGGTCAAGGTCGAGTCCTGGGAAGGCGTGGAAGCAGCGCGCAAGGCGATCGAAAAATCAGCGGCGGCTTACCACAAAGCCTAATTGCTTAGGCGCAAGCGTTAGACGGGGCCACCTTCGGGTGGCCCCGTTTCGTTGGCGAACCGTTATTACCCTGAAGGCAGGCGCCGACCGTTACCCGCACGCCATGTTGCGTTATGCTAGCCACCTGATATGACGCTATCGACCAAGGACACATTTTGCTTACGATTCGACGGTTAGGGCTGTTACTTCTGCTCGGCGCGCTACCGCTATTGGCCCAGGCGCAGTGGTTCTCTTCAAGCGACCAGAACGATGACTTTCTGCCCGTTCTGGAAGCCTTTCAACCCACTGCCTGGCACGACGGTGACACGCTCTTCGTGGGCGTTGAAGCCGCTGACGAGTATTACCTCTACCGGCACCAGTTTGCCGTGGACAGCCTGAACAATGGCGTTCGCCTGGGAGAACCCGAACTGCCCGAGGGCACCTACACCAATGATGAATTCCTGGGCGACGTGTATATTTTCCGCAACCGGGTGGTCATGGAAGTGCCTTTGGAAAATGACGTGTCAGGCCCGCTGGATATCGACTTCACCTTCCAGGGCTGCGCTGACGCCGGGCTATGTTACCCGCCGGAAACCTTGGCACTGCAGGCCACCGAAAGCCAGCCACCGCCTGCGTTTGCCGATTGGGCGCCCGCAACCAGCGATGAAGATGAAGAGGCACCCGCCGCGTCGCCCGAAGAAACGTCGGATGAAGCCACCAGTACAGCTGAGACAACTGACACGTCTGCTGAAATTGACGACAGCGCCGCCCCCCTTGGCGCCCCCCAGAGCGAGGACAGCCGCTTTAGCCAACTGATGACCGACGCCAGCCTTCCCCTGGCGCTGGGCCTGTTTTTCCTGGCGGGCATCGGGCTGACTTTCACCCCGTGCGTATTGCCCATGGTGCCCATCCTGTCGTCGATCATCGTCGGCCAGCAACCCACCCGGCCCCGTGCTTTCCTGCTGTCGGCTAGCTATGTGCTGGGCATGGCCGTCACCTATGCAGCGGTCGGTGTACTGATGGGCCTGTTTGGGGCCGGCCTCAACCTCCAGGCGCAGCTCCAGTCCGCCCCGGTACTGATTACCTTTGCAGTGCTTTTCTGCGTGTTTGGCCTGGCCATGCTCGGTGCCTTTGACCTGCGCCTGTCGCCTCGCGTCGCACAGCGTGTCGACGCCTGGCAGGCACGGGCGCAGCGCAGCGGTCTACCTGGCCTGGCGCTGGCAGGCGCATTATCGGTGCTGGTGGTGTCGCCCTGCGTCACGGCGCCCCTGGCCGGCGCGCTGGTGATCATTTCCACCACCGGCGATGCGCTCACCGGCGGCGCCATGCTGTTTGCCCTGGGAATGGGCATGGGCGTGCCCCTGCTTCTGGTTGGCACCTTCGGGGCAACCCTGCTGCCCCGTTCGGGGGCCTGGCTCAACGGCGTCAAGATCGCCTTTGGCCTACTGCTATTCGGCGTCGCCATCTGGATGGTGGAGCGCCTGGTACCGGGGCCGGTCGCGCTGCTGCTCTGGGCCGCGCTGGCCATCGGCACCGCGCTGGCGCTGGGCGCCGTGCAGACCAACACGCCTTCCGGCTGGCCAAAAGCACGCCAGACGCTGGGACTGGTATTGCTGACCTGGGGCATTGCCTTGACGATCGGCGCCGCCCAAGGGTCGAACGACCCGCTGCGCCCGTTGCAGCCATCTGGCTCCGCCAGCGGCGCGGCGACCGCGCCGCTGGCCTTTCAACGCCTGGACAGCATGTCTGGCCTCGACAGCGCCCTGGCGGACGCCGAAACGGCAGACCGGCCCGTTTTCGTCCACTTTACCGCCGACTGGTGCATCTCTTGCCGCCTGCTGGAGCGGGAGGTCTATACCGACCCTGATGTGATTGACGAGCTGGCGGGCTTCGAGCGCATTGCGGTCGACGTCACCGATACCAATGCGCAGAGTCGCGCGCTGCTGAATCGTTTCCAGCTATTCGGCCCGCCTAGCCTGTTGTTTTTCCATGCCGGGCAAGAGATACGCGAGGCACGTATTCAGGGCGACATCAATGCCGCCGATTTCAGCCGTCATCTGCGCAAATTGGCGCAATGGGTCGACAGTCGCTAGCCTGAACCAGGCAAGACGAACGCCCTTTCGGCGTCATCCTCCTGCATTCTGTCGCGAAGATCGCCAAACGATCGTATTAATAAGCGCCTCCTGACCTCAACGCCAGCATGGCTGGACATCGTTTGAGTTTTTCGGCAAACTTCGCCACCATATTAATTGAACTTCTGCCTTTAAAAGCAGTAAAAAGGGTTAACGTTCGTCATCATGCGGCGTTCTCTACATTTTTTAATTTGGTTTACTGCGCCGTTTCCGCGTGGTAGGCACACCACTCTTAACGATAGTGATGGGGCTAGGTAATGGATATCCGCAAAGTTAAAAAACTGATTGAGCTGCTCGAAGAGTCCAACATCAGCGAGATTGAAATTCAGGAAGGCGAAGAGTCTGTCCGTATCAGCCGCCATCCCAACGGGGCCACCTGGCAGCCACAGTCAATGCCCCAGTATCCCCAGCCTGCCCCTCAACAACAGGCGCCGGCCGCCCCCGCCGCCAGCGCGCCCGCACCTGAGGCAGAGTCGGCACCCGGCAGCAGCTATCGCGGTGAAGCCGTCAACTCGCCAATGGTGGGCACTTTCTACCGCAGCCCTGCACCGGGCGCCAAATCCTTTGTAGAAGTAGGCGATACGGTCAAGCAGGGCGATACGGTGTGCATCGTGGAAGCCATGAAAATGATGAACCAAATAGAAGCGGATCGCGACGGCGTGGTGGAAGCCATTCTGGTAGAAGACGGTGAGCCGGTGGAATTCGATCAGCCCATGATCGTCATCGCTTAAACCCTCATTTCAATACGGATGGACTCTCCCATGCTCGACAAGGTACTTATCGCCAACCGCGGCGAGATTGCCCTACGTATCCTCCGGGCCTGTAAAGAGCTAGGCATCAAGACCGTGGCGGTGCATTCCAAGGCCGACCGTGAACTCATGCACGTACGCCTGGCCGATGAAGCCGTGTGCATCGGCCCGGCCTCCTCCGCACAGTCCTATCTCAATATTCCGGCACTGATCAGCGCCGCGGAAGTCACCGATTCAAGCGCCATTCACCCGGGCTACGGCTTCCTCTCCGAGAACGCCAACTTTGCCGAGCAGGTAGAGCGCTCCGGTTTCACGTTTATCGGCCCGCGCGCCGAGACGATTCGCTTGATGGGCGACAAAGTCAGCGCCATTGAATCCATGAAAGCGGCTGGCGTGCCCACCGTGCCCGGTTCAGACGGTCCGCTGGGCGACGAAGACGAGATCAATCTCGCAACCGCTCGACGCATCGGCTACCCGGTGATCATCAAGGCGGCAGCCGGTGGTGGTGGGCGCGGCATGCGCGTCGTGCATGCCGAAGGTCACCTGTTATCGGCCATCAACGTCACGCGAACCGAGGCTCACTCCTCGTTTGGCGATGGCACCGTCTACATGGAGAAATTCCTCGAAAACCCGCGCCACGTGGAAGTTCAGGTACTCGCCGACGGCCAGGGCAATGCCATTCACCTCTATGACCGTGACTGCTCGCTGCAGCGCCGTCACCAAAAGGTGCTGGAGGAAGCCCCGGCGCCGGGCATCGACCCCGAGGCCCGCGCCAGGGTGCTGGAAGCCTGCCGCCAGGCCTGCCTGGAAATCAACTACCGCGGTGCGGGGACGTTCGAATTCCTCTACGAAGACGGCGATTTCTTCTTTATCGAAATGAACACCCGCGTTCAGGTCGAGCACCCAGTCACCGAGATGATCACCGGCGTCGATATCGTCAAGGAACAGCTGCGTATCGCCTCGGGCATGCCGCTGTCGATTCGCCAGGAAGACGTCAAGATCAACGGTCACGCCTTTGAATGCCGCATCAACGCCGAGGATTCCCGCACCTTCATGCCGTCGCCCGGCAAGGTGACGCTCTATCACGCGCCCGGCGGTCTGGGCGTGCGCATGGATTCCCACCTGTACACCGGCTATACCGTACCGCCGCATTACGATTCGCTGATCGGCAAGCTGATCACCTGGGGGGAGGACCGTGACATTGCGCTGACTCGCATGCGCAATGCGCTGGATGAGTTACTGGTCGAAGGAATCAAGACCAACATCGACCTGCAGAAGGATCTAGTGCGTGACAGCTACTTCCGTCAGGGTGGCGTCAACATCCACTATCTCGAAAAGAAACTCAGCAGCTGAGGCTTATGCTGCTGAGTGCGTTATGAACGGGGTGGCACCGCCATCCCGCTTTTTTTGCTGTTGCGGAGACCTGGCATGCCCTGGCTTCAACTGAAAGCGCACGTCCCGCCCGAACATGCAGAGCGGCTTGAAGAGCTGCTGCTGGAAGAGGGCGCGACGGCGATTGGGCTGCAAGACGCCCACGATGACCCAGTGTTCGAGCCCGAGCGCGGCACAACCCCTCTTTGGCAAGACACCGTCGTCACCGGGCTTTATGACGACCTGGAAGGCATCGATGCCATGCTCGCGCGCATTGAAGCCTCTTGGGCCGAGCAGATGCCGGACGACCCCTGCCCGACCATCGAGTACGAGCTGCTGGCGGATCGCGATTGGGAACGCGAGTGGATGGAGGACTTCACGCCACTGCGCATGGGCGAGCGCCTCTGGATCGTGCCTAGCTGGCATGAGCCACCCCAGGCCGATGGCGTCAACCTGGTGCTCGACCCCGGCCTTGCCTTCGGCACCGGCACCCACCCGACCACGGCGCTTTGCCTTGAGTGGCTTGATGGCTTGGCCGTCAACGGCCTGCTGGACGCTCAAACGGTGCTCGATATCGGCTGCGGTTCCGGCATTCTGGCCATCGCGGCGTTAAAGCTCGGCGCGGCGCATGCCGACGGGACAGACATCGACCCCCAGGCCCTGCAGGCCAGCCGCGAAAATGCCCAGCGCAACCATATCGACGAAGCAGATCTGTCGCTATGCTACCCCGAACAGCTGGCGGCGGGTGACTACCCGATCGTGACCGCCAACATTCTGGCCGGGCCACTGGTCGAGCTTGCCCCGACGATTGCCGGTCACGTAGCGCCCGGCGGGCGGCTTGCGCTCTCGGGTATTCTGGCCAACCAGGCCGACGAAGTGCTTAACGCCTACCAGGCACAGGGTCTACAGATGGACGAACCCACCGTACGCGAAGGCTGGGTACGACTGACTGGGCAGCGCCTCGTTTAATCTGCTGTTTACGACATAGGCCGCCTTCACCCCACCGTCGAGGAGGCGTATCATACGCCTCCTCGAACGACTCGAGGGTCGTTAATCGCACTATCACAGCGCCCATTGCCATGACCCTATCGATATCTGAACCGCTCAAGATCGGCCCCTACGTCCTGCCTAACCGGCTCATGCTGGCACCAATGGCCGGGGTCACCGACCGCCCCTTCCGCCAGCTATGCCGGCGCCTGGGAGCCGGCTGGGTGGTGGGTGAAATGGTCACTGCCGATCCTAGCCTGTGGCACACACGCAAATCCCAGCTGCGCATGGATCATCGCGGCGAGCCCGATCCTCGGGTGGTACAGATCGCCGGGGGCGACGCCGAGATGCTTGCCCGCGCCGCCAGACTGAATGCCGACCTGGGCGCGCAGGTGATCGATATCAACATGGGCTGCCCGGCCAAAAAAGTTTGCAACAAGGCCGCTGGCTCTGCCCTGCTGCGCGATGAGAAACTCGTCGGTGACATTCTTGATGCCGTGGTCAACGCCGTCGATATCCCCGTGACGCTGAAAATTCGCACCGGCTGGTGCGCCGACTCCAATAACGGCGTGCGTATTGCGCGGCTTGCCGAGCAGGCAGGCATTCAATCACTGGCGGTTCATGGCCGTCATCGCGAGCAGCGCTATACTGGGTGGGCCGAGTACGACACCATTGCCGATATCAAGTCGCGCCTGGGAATTCCGGTGATTGCCAACGGCGATATCACCAGCCCGGAAAAAGCGGCTGAAGTGCTGCGCTATACCCAGGCAGACGCCGTGATGCTCGGCCGGGCGGCCCAGGGGAACCCCTGGATTTTTCAACAGATCCAGCACTTTCTTGAGCATGGCGAGCACGGCGCAGCGCCAGGCCTTGACGAGCGTCGCCACGTGCTGATCGACCACTTGAGCGCCCTGCATGGGTTCTACGGCGCCACCATGGGGGTGCGCATTGCGCGCAAGCACCTCGGCTGGTATCTCAACGAGGATGCCCGGTTTACCCCGGAGCAACGGCGTGATTTGAAACAGCAGTTCAATGGATTGGCATCCACCGAAACACAAGTCAACTGGATCAACGACGCCATGGCGCCCGATGCCATCAAGCGTCTGCTAGCCAAAGGAAGCTATGCAGCATGACCGAACGCGATCTTGATCTTCTTTCCAGCGATAACAGTGTTAGCGACGGCCAGACCCGGTTAGCCGGCACGCTGGCTGACCCTTCGGCCAGCACGCCTCCGCAACCGCTTCGCGAAGCCGTGGAAACCGCGATGCGTCGCTACTTCGAGCATCTCGATGGCAGCCAGGCAAGCGACCTGTACGCCATGGTGATGGCCGAAGTAGAGGCGCCGCTGCTGGCCTGCGTGCTTGAGCACACCGACGGTAACCAGACACGGGCGGCGGATGTACTCGGCCTCAACCGTGGCACGCTGCGCAAGAAATTGAAGCTTTACGGACTTATTGAAGGTGACGCCCCCTGACCGTGGGGCGTCGTTGTTTTCCACTCTTTCATCCTGCACACACGAGCACCCCCATGGCTGATAGCACTGTGACCCCCGTCCGCCGCGCCCTGCTGAGCGTTTCTGATAAAACCGGTATCGTCGAGTTTGCCCGCGGCTTGTCCGCACATGGCGTGGAACTCCTGTCCACAGGCGGCACCTTCCGCCTGCTGCAGGAACACCAGATTCCGGTCAAGGAAGTCAGCGAGCATACCGGCTTTCCCGAAATCATGGATGGCCGGGTCAAAACGTTGCACCCCAAGATCCATGGCGGCATTCTTGCCCGCCGCGGCCAGGACGATGACGTCATGGCAGCCAACGATATTACGCCGATCGATATGGTCGTGGTGAACCTCTACCCCTTCGCCGCCACGGTCGCCAAGCCTGACTGCACCCTTGGGGACGCGATCGAAAACATCGACATCGGCGGCCCGACCATGGTTCGCGCCTGCGCCAAGAATCACGCCTACACCACCATCGTGGTCAATGCCGACGACTACCCCCGCGTACTTGGCGAGCTCGCCGCCCAGGATGGCCAGGTCAGCGATGCCACTCGCTTCGACCTTGCGGTCAAGGCGTTTGAGCACACCGCCAGCTATGACGGTGCCATTGCCAACTACCTGGGCCGCCAGGTAGAAGCGTCGGCAAGCGACTTCCCGCGCACGTTCAACCTGCAGCTGCACAAGCAGCAGACGATGCGCTACGGCGAGAACCCTCACCAGCAGGCCGCGTTCTACACCGAAGCCGACGCCAACGAGCCCGGCGTGGCAACGTCCAAGATACTGCAGGGCAAGCCGCTGTCGTACAACAACGTCGCCGACACCGATGCCGCCTTTGAATGCGTCAAAGCATTCACCGATACCGCCTGCGTCATCGTCAAGCACGCCAACCCCTGCGGGGTTGCCATTGGTGCCACGGCCCTTGAGGCCTACGACAAAGCCTTCGCCACCGACCCGACCAGTGCGTTTGGCGGCATTATTGCCTTCAACGTGGCCCTGGATGCCGACACCGCTCAGGCCATCATCGACCGTCAGTTCGTTGAAGTCATCATCGCTCCTGGAGTAAGCGACGATGCCGCGGCAATTGTGGCGGCCAAGAAGAACGTGCGGCTGCTGGACGTCAGCGCACACTGGCCCGGCGAGCCCCCCAAGGCCCTGGACTTCAAACGCGTAACCGGCGGCTTGCTGGTGCAGGAGCGCGACCAGGGCATGGTTTCCCGCGATGAACTGACGGTGGTGAGCAATCGCGCCCCGTCCGAGCAGGAGCTGCGCGACCTGACGTTTGCCTGGCGCGTCGCCAAATTCGTCAAGTCCAACGCTATTGTGTACGCCAACAGCGGCCAGACCATCGGCGTGGGCGCCGGGCAGATGAGCCGCGTCTATTCCGCCAAGATCGCCGGCATCAAGGCCGCCGATGAAGGCCTCTCGGTGCCGGGCTCCGTGATGGCGTCGGATGCGTTTTTCCCCTTCCGTGACGGCATCGATGCCGCCGCCGAAGCCGGCATCACCGCCGTCATTCAGCCGGGCGGCTCCATGCGTGACCAGGAAGTGATCGACGCCGCCAATGAAGCCGGCATTGCCATGGTGTTTACCGGCATGCGCCACTTCCGCCACTAGTTACTGCGCATCACCCCGCATCAAAAAGCCCTCATCGACGGCGTCGATGAGGGCTTTTGCTTGCCTGTATCCGTGCCTGCACGAATCCAGAAGCGACGAGCGCGTCGGCTCAGCCGATATCAATACACAGGTATTTAGTCTCGAGGTATTCTTCCAGGCCCTGGTGGCCACCCTCGCGTCCTAGCCCCGATGCTTTCACACCGCCAAACGGCGCCGAGGCGTTGGAAATCAGCCCGGTGTTGATGCCGACCATGCCGTATTCCAGCGCCTCGGCCACCCGCCAGACACGCCCAAGATCACGCGAGTAAAAGTACGATGCCAGCCCGTACTGGGTGTCGTTAGCCATTTCAATGGCGGTTTCTTCATCGTCGAAAGGGAATACCGCCGCCAAGGGGCCGAAGGTTTCTTCCTGCGCGACCTTCATGTCTTGGGTGGCAAAGCTGATCAACGTTGGGCTGAAGAAGTTGCCGCCTAGCGGATGGGGGTGACCACCCAACAGCAACTGGGCGCCCTTGTCCACGGCGTCCTGAACGTGCTCACTGACCTTCTTGACCCCGTCGCTATCGATCAGCGGGCCGATATTGATGTTCTTCTGCGTCCCGTTGCCCACGTGGAGCTCGCTGTTCATCGCAACGGCCAGCTTTTCACAAAACGCATTGATGACGCTCGACTGCACCAGAAAACGGTTGGTGCATATGCAGGTCTGCCCGGCATTGCGAAACTTAGCGGCCATGGCGCCTTCGACGGCGGCATCCAGGTCAGCGTCTTCAAACACGATGAAGGGCGCGTTGCCGCCCAGCTCAAGCGATATCTTCTGGATGTGTTCAGAAGCTTGTGCCATCAGCTTGCGGCCCACTTCGGTCGAGCCGGTGAAGGTAATCTTGCGCACTTTGGGGGACTGGGTTAACGCCTCGGCGATCTCGGCGGCGCTACCGGGCACCACATTGAAAACCCCCCGGGGAATACCGGCGCGCTCAGCCAGCATAGCCAGTGCCGTGGCCGAAAATGGCGTCTGGCTTGCAGGCTTGATGACGATGGTGCAGCCGGCCGCCAGCGCGGCACCTGCCTTGCGGGTAATCATCGCAGCGGGGAAATTCCAGGGCGTGATGGCCCCTACAACGCCGACAGGCTGCTTGGTGACCACGATCCGCTGGTGAGTATTGGCGGCGGGAATGGTTTCGCCGTAGACGCGACGGGCTTCTTCAGCAAACCAGCGCAGAAAGCTGGCCGCATAGGCAATTTCACCGGCGGCCTCTTTCAGTGGCTTACCCTGCTCGTGGGTCATCAGCATGGCCAGATCATGCTGGTGCTCAAGCATCAGGTCATGCCATTTCAGCAGTAAATCCGCCCGCTCCTGAGCGGTCAGCGAGCGCCAGGCGGGAAGTGCCGCATCGGCTGCCTCGATAGCGCGCTCTGTCTCTGCCTTGCCAAGCCTTGGCATATCGCCGACCGTTTCGCCGGTCGCCGGGTTCAGCACATTGATCTGCTCGCCACTGTCAGCTGCCACCCAGCTTCCATCTATATAGGCAAACGGACAATACAGCTTTGTCTCTTTAAGCGCTTCCATGTCAGACTCCTGCCCCTTGCAAGGGGCTCATCAACAGTTGAACCTCTTCATGCTATGACGAAACAGGGCAGTAGACCAACCGTACGACAGTGTTGAGCAGATAACGATCAGCTGACCAGCGTTAAAAATTCCTGGCGAGTTGCCTGATTGGCGCGAAAATCCCCCAGCATCACAGACGACGTCATGCTGGAGTTCTGCTTCTCCACGCCACGCATCATCATGCACAGGTGGCGGGCTTCGATCACCACCGCCACACCGCGTGCCTGGGTCACCTGTTGTACGGCCTCGGCAATTTCGCGGGTCAGGTTTTCCTGGATCTGCATGCGCCGGGCAAACATGTCGACGATACGGGCAAATTTGGAAAGCCCCAGCACCTTGCCACTGGGCAAGTAGGCAATGTGGCACTTGCCGATGAAGGGCAACAGATGATGCTCGCACATCGAATAAAGCTCGATATCCTTCACCAGCACCATTTCATCGGTTTGCGACTCGAATACGGCGCCGTTGACAATCTCTTCCAGCGACTGATGATAGCCCGCATTCAGGAACTGCATGGCCTTGGCAGCGCGTTTTGGCGTGTCTTTCAGTCCCTCACGCTCTGGATTCTCCCCAAGCGCGCTAATAATGTGTCGGTAATGCTGGGCGATCTCATCCGTCATGGTAAGCCTCGTCGAAAGGTGTCTGGCGCGCCGGGGTAGATCCGTCGCGCTTAATCGTGCCGGCCGTCGGCCGCCATGGCAGTAGGTGACCTTGTTACCGGCCACGCCATGTACAAAAAATATACTTTTAATAGCTCATGTACAATAAATTATTAACATAGCGCTCAAAGCCTGCGTATTTTAACGCACCCCAGGACAAGGTGGCAGCGTCGTGGCGACCGTTGGCTTGCCGATTATCGCCACATCAGGCGTCACCCACCATGATCAGGCGATGTTTCCAGGGCTATGCCAGCCAGCGGGGCGTCTTGAGCACCAGTAGCTGCTGCTCCAGCTGACGGATGTGTTGATCCCAGTAGCCTTTATCGGCAATCCAGGGAAAGGCCTGTTGGAAGGCGGGATCTTCCCAGCGCGACACCCACCAGGCGCTATGGCGAATCAACCGGTAGGCGCGCAGCGGTTCAATCAGCGCCATTTGCGCATGGGGAAAAGGCCGCACCTCCTCGTACCCCTCTACCATCTCGCTCACCTGCCGCCGCCATTCCTGGGGCTCGTTCGCCGACAGCAGCATCCAGACGTCCTGAATCGCCGGTGCCATTAGACAGTCGTCAAAATCAACGAGCGAAAACTGCTCGTCGCGCCCCAGAATATTGCCCAGATGACAATCTCCGTGGCAGCGAATCATGTCGCTATCACGCCATTGATGGGGCGCCAGAGCTTCAATGGTGCGGGTAATGACACTGTCATAGGCCCTGCGCTGATGTCGATCCAGGCGCTGACTGTCTGATACCCGCTGCTGAGCATCCTGCACCCCCGCCACCAGCTCCAGGCGCGGGCGATGGCTAAAAGCTCCGTTGCTTGACGTCGCGTGCAGTCGACCCAAAAGCCCCCCCAGCGCGAACAGGTGGGCGTCGTTATCAAGCTCCGGGGCCTGACCCGGGCAATGGTAAAAGAGCGCAAACCGAAAGCCTTCATAACGGTGCAGCGTTTGCCCGCTTGCATCGGACCATACCCTGGCCACCGGAACTCCCGCCTGACCGAGCTCCTCAAGAAAGTCATGCTCTTCCTGAATAGTGGCGTCCTGCCAGCGCTCAGGTCGGTAGAACTTGATGATCCATTGGGCACCTTGCTCATCGCGGAACATCATCACCCGGTTTTCGTAGCTGTTTAAGGCAAACGGCTCCGACGTTGGCCATATATCCAACGACTCCACCGCCGACATCACAAGGCCGGGAGAAAGCGAGCGAAAAGCATGCGTCATAATGATTCCAGGAGCAGTCGGTAAAGGAAAGCTAACATCGAAATAGTCGTAAGCGCCGCTACGCTTGATCAACCACTAGCGGGGTGCGAGAGGCCGCCCAAACGTCCACGCGCTCGACCCCTGCCCGGCGCAGCGCCAAGGCCATCGAATGGGCGGTTGCCCCGGTGGTGACCACGTCGTCGACAATGGCCACATAGCCCGGCAGCAAGGCATTGACCTTGAACGCCCCGGACAGGTTGGCAAAACGCGCCTGTCGATTCAAGCGGCGCTGCGAAGGCCCCTGCTTGACGCGCTGCACTTCCAGCACCGGCAGCCCCGTGCGTCGGCCTAGCTCGACCGCCAGCCATCGAGCCTGGTTGAAGCCACGCTCACGGGCACGTTCAGGCGTCATGGGGACAGGTAGTATCGCATCAAAAGGCGGCGACGGCAGGCTTGTCTGCATCAGCTCGCACAACAACATGCCGGCGCGGGGTCTGGCATTGAACTTGAAGTCGCGCACCAGCGCACTAATGGGAAACTGAAAACGCAAGGCCACGTGGGCAGCATCGAAGGCCGGCCGCTTGCTGACGCAATGCCCGCACAGGAATTGCTGGTGGTGGGTTAACGCATCACCACAGCGCGGGCATGCAGGACGATTCCAGGGCAACTGGTCAAAACAAGCCTGGCACCAGCTCGCCTCCCCTGTCAGCGGGTCGAGACAGAACGCGCAGTAACCGGGTAGCGCGCGCTTCACCACGCGACCTCCGGCGGCCATCCAGCGTGTCAGCAGCATCAGCGCCTCCTTCCCTGGCCGGGCACCACTTTATGATTGACTTTATGCACAACATTGATAGTATACGTCCCGTTCTGCGGATGTGGTGGAATTGGTAGACACGCTAGATTTAGGTTCTAGTGCCGTAAGGCGTGGGAGTTCAAGTCTCCCCATCCGCACCAATTCAATATGGCTTTCTTAATTGTCTGCTTCATATTCCCCCCTGTTATTAATATAGTCATTTATACACATCTCCCGCGCCGGGTGGCGTTTTTAGCTCCATTATATTAGAAAACACTAATTAAATAGCCGACACCTTATCACCGGGCGGCTGGCATTTTCTGTGCAGTGGACTAACTTAGCGTCTACCTAAAATAATCTTCCGGCAGGCAAAGGAACGCTTCCATGGAATGGTTAAACGAAAATGGCCAGGCGATTTCCGCCATTACCAGCGTACTGACGCTCCTCGTCTGGTTCTTCTACGCGCAGCTGCTTTATAATAGCTACGTCCGCCAGCGCCGCCCTCGGGTCATTATCAATCGGGGGCTCGGCACGGGTCAGAACGCGCTGTGCCTGATCAGCAACATGAGCAGCGAATCCATCTATATCCAACATGTACTGGCCCTGCTTCATACGTCGGAAGACACCTACATGGTCGATGTAGCGGAGTATCAGGAAGAAAAAGACGAACAGCAGGAGAAATCGGTCAGAAGCCATCAGGGGCCGCTTGCCTCGGGCGACTACCTGCACATGCAACGCTTTGCTGACATTGCCGAACAGATTCGCGTCTCCTGGGAGCTGAACCCTGACATCTTTGATCAAGCCAATCTGCAGCTGGAGATAAGGATCATTGCCATCTATGGTTCTGAGGACAGACCGATCGGGGCGTCACGCTCGTTCTATCTCAACGAGCCAGACACCTCAAAGCAGGCATTGATACCTATCAGCGTCGATACCACGCGGCACAACAGTCGACTTCAGCGGCGTAAAGTGAAGCGCTGGGCAGAGCAGATTGATAGCCAGGCAATGCGCCGCTGACACGATGGCCGACACGCCACACGAGCCTAGAGCCGCAAGCCACCGTCACATTCGATGATTCGCCCTGAGAAGTAATCGTTTTCCATTACAAAAGCGACGCTTTGCGCGATGTTATCCGGTTCCCCCAGGCGTTTCAGCGGCACCCGCGAGGCAATACGCTCCAACATGTCGGGCCGCATTGAGGCGGTCATTTCGGTATCCACGAAGCCGGGTGCCACCGTCCCCGTACGAATGCCGTAGCGCGCCAGCTCGCTCGCCCAGGTGACGGTCAAGGCATGAACCCCAGCCTTGGCGGCAGCGTAATTGCTCTGCCCCGGATTTCCGGCTTTGGAGATACTGGAAATATTGACGATCACGCCCTCATGACCAGCCTCGATCATTTGCGTCGCTGCCTCACGCCCGCAAAGGAATACCCCCGTCAGGTTGATGTCGATAACCCGTTGCCAGGACGCCAGGGACATACGCGCTTCTACCTGCCCCTCCTTGGCTTTCACCATCAACGCATCGTCGGTGATACCCGCATTGTTGACGCACCCGCTGATCGGGCCCTGGCGTTCGGCGATATCGGCAAAGGCCTGGACGACCGAGACCTCGTCGGCGACATCCACTACCACGCCCTGAGCCTCAATGCCCTGGCGGGCCAACTTCGACACCGCTTCATCAAGCACCTCTGCGCTGATATCCATCAATGCCAACCGCGCCCCTTGCTGCCCCAATCGCAACGCCACGGCATACCCTAAACCACGGGCGCCGCCCGTTATCGCTATCACCCGACCATCCAGTTTCATTTAACGCTCCTCTCGTTCAGCCTTTATCAGATCGATATCGCCAAGACCTTCAAACTGACACGCCGGCTATCAACCGGCAATCCCCAAAAGGCGCAATACAGCTAGCACGGCTATTTTGCTTGCCTTGTTTTTCAATCAGACTGTCACCATATTTACAGCGACATCTATAACGGAGTTTGTGATGCCTATTCTGGTGTTTGTGTCCTTATTCACGCTGCTTGATTTTGTCATTCTGTTTTCGATTGGCAACCAGATTGGTTTATTGATCACCCTGCTGCTGGTGATTGGCACTGGCGTGGTAGGTCTTCATCTTATCCGCAAGGAAGGGGTTGCCACTTTTTCCCGCGCCCGCCAACGCATGCAGGCAGGCGAAATCCCCTCAAACGAACTGTTTACCGGTGCGGCACTGATATTTGGCGGCGCCCTGCTAATGGCGCCCGGCTTTCTATCGGATGCCCTGGGCCTTGCCTGCCTGGTACCCGATGCCCGCCGACTGCTGTTTAAACTGCTGACCGCCCTGGGGCTAAAGGTCACTGCCCAGCGCACGGGCGGGCCTTACACCTCACACACCTATCAGCAGAACGAAGCTGGTTACCGTCAGCGTGAAGACGCGTCGTCATCCGAGCAGCCCCAGGGGCCGCTGGAAGGCGACTTCATCAGCCGGGACGAGCCCAGACACCGCGGATAAGCGTTTTTGCAAAGATTGCAAGCTTCAAGATTTTTTTGTTCATCCCCCCTTGAAAGGTTACCCGCAGCCCCCATTTTTGAGGCAGCACACAAGTTCGGCAATCGCTTCAATATTAAGTGGTTGCCATTAACAGCGAAGACATCGTGTCTTCATTTTTCGCGGGCTATGCCCACGAAAACCATCAACATTAACCGCCCTGAATAGGGCCTTGACGATACTTAGGAGAACGTGAGCATGAATATCCGTCCTTTGCACGATCGCGTCGTCGTCCGTCGCGTGGAAGAAGAGCAGAAAACCGCTGGCGGCATCGTGCTTCCGGGCAATGCGCAGGAAAAGCCGACTCGTGGTGAAGTACTGGCCGTAGGCAATGGTCGCATTCTAGAAAGCGGTGATGTTCGCCCTCTCGACGTGAAAGTTGGCGACAGCGTGATCTTTAAAGACGGCTTCGGCGTTGAAAAACAGAAAATCGACGGCGAAGAAGTCTTGATCATGAGCGAAGCCGATATTCTGGCGGTTGTCGAAGGCTAATCATCGCCTCGACCGCTTACTTACTTTCCCATTTTTTTGAATTTTATTAGGAAGTAACGAACATGGCAGCTAAACAAGTCAAGTTTTCCGATGATGCTCGCAAGCGCATGGCGCGCGGTGTTGACGTTCTCGCCAACGCAGTAAAAGTTACCCTGGGCCCGAAAGGACGCAACGTCGTTCTCGAGAAATCCTTTGGCGCGCCTACCGTCACTAAAGATGGTGTATCGGTCGCCAAGGAAATCGAACTCAAAGACAAGTTCGAGAACATGGGCGCTCAGATGGTCAAGGAAGTCGCTTCGCAAACGTCTGACGTTGCAGGTGACGGTACGACCACCGCAACCGTGCTGGCCCAGGCCATCATTGCGGAAGGCCTGAAAGGCGTTACCGCCGGCATGAACCCAATGGATCTCAAGCGCGGGATCGACCATGCCGTCACGGCAGCGGTCAAGGAAATCCAGGCGATGTCCGTGCCCTGCACCGACACCAAGTCCATTGCCCAGGTAGGCACCATCTCTGCCAACGGCGACAAGCGTATCGGCGAGATCATTGCCGAGGCGATGGAAAAAGTCGGTAAAGAAGGCGTCATCACCGTTGATGAAGGTCGCGGCTTCGAAGACGAACTGGAAGTCGTTGAAGGCATGCAGTTCGACCGTGGCTACCTGTCGCCCTACTTCGTCACCAACCAAGACACCATGTCGGTTGAACTGGAAGATCCTTACATCCTGCTAGTGGATAAGAAGATCTCCAACATCCGTGAGCTGCTGCCGGTACTCGAAGCCGTTGCCAAGCAAGGCAAGCCGCTTGCCATCGTTGCCGAAGACATCGAAGGCGAAGCGCTGGCTACGCTGGTCGTCAACAACATGCGTGGCATCGTGAAAGTAGCGGCCACCAAGGCGCCCGGCTTTGGCGATCGTCGCAAGGCAATGCTTCAGGATATCGCGATCCTCACCAACGGCACCGTGATTTCTGAAGAAGTCGGTCTGACTCTCGAGCAGGCAAACCTGGATCACCTGGGTACCGCCAAGCGCATGACGATGACCAAGGAAAACACCACCATCATCGACGGCGCTGGGGTTGAAGCCGATATCGAAGCCCGTGTGGGCCAGATTCGCACCCAGATCGAAGATACGTCTTCCGACTACGACAAAGAGAAGCTGCAAGAGCGTGTCGCCAAGCTGGCTGGCGGCGTTGCGGTTATCCGCGTCGGTGCGGCCACCGAAGTCGAGATGAAAGAGAAGAAGGCACGCGTTGAAGATGCGCTGCATTCGACTCGCGCCGCCGTTGAAGAAGGCGTTGTGCCGGGTGGTGGTACCGCACTGGTTCGCGTCATGGCCAAGGTACAGGGCCTGACCGGTGATAACGAAGACCAGAACCACGGCATCAACATGGCGCTGCGCGCCCTGCAGTCGCCGCTGCGTCAAATCGTCAGCAACGCTGGCGAAGAACCCGCTGTCGTCATCAACCGCGTGAAAGACGCTGAAGGCAACTTCGGTTACAACGCGCAGACCGGCGAATTCGGCGACCTGTTCGAAATGGGTGTTCTCGATCCGGCCAAGGTAACGCGTTCCGCGCTGCAGTCTGCGGGCTCCGTTGCCGGCCTGATGATCACCACCGAGTGCATGATCGCCGACGATCCGGACGAGAAAGAAGCCGCGCCGGATATGGGCGGCATGGGCGGAATGGGTGGTATGGGCGGCATGATGTAATTGCCCCCCGAGCCTTATCGCTCTGACGGTTAGCCGTCATCAAGAACCCCGCCCTGTGCGGGGTTCTTGTCGTTAAAGCATGGTAAAATCATCGTTTTCCATTCGCTATTCAGGCTGTCTTATCACCGTGCTTTCCAACATTCGCATTGTGCTGGTGCAAACCTTCCATCCAGGTAATATTGGCGCCACTGCCCGGGCCATGAAAACCATGGGGTTGACGAACCTGGTACTGGTCAACCCACGTCAATTTCCCGACGAGGAAGCCACCCGCCTTGCCGCCGGGGCGACCGACGTCATCGACAACGCCCGGGTCGTTACCCGGCTTGACGAAGCGGTGAGTGACTGCATTCAGGTAGTAGGCGCCAGTGCACGGCTAC
This sequence comes from Vreelandella gomseomensis, assembly GCF_031451645.1. Taxonomy (NCBI): domain Bacteria; kingdom Pseudomonadati; phylum Pseudomonadota; class Gammaproteobacteria; order Oceanospirillales; family Halomonadaceae; genus Vreelandella; species Vreelandella gomseomensis. Next base: position 246,521 of record NZ_JARWAI010000005.1, read on the forward strand.
GTAGCCTTCCCCTACCGCATTTCGAAGAGCCCGACGACATGGCCCAGGCGGTGACAAAGAATGCACAGCAAGCGCCGGTGGCACTCGTGTTTGGCCGCGAACGTTCCGGGTTGACCAATGATGAAATCCGCTGCTGTACCCATCAGGTCAGCATCCCGGCCAACCCTGACTATGGCATTCTGAATCTGTCCCAGGCGGTTCAGATACTCGCCTATGAAGTGCACCGTGCCTGGCGCAAGCGCGACGACAGCGACTTCGCCTATCAACAGCCAGTTGAAAGCACGCCACCCAGCCGCGAGCAAATGACCCACTTTCAGGCGCATCTAGGTCGCCTCATGCAGCAAAGCGGCTTTATCACCCAGCCGCATGCGCGCACCGAAGAGCAGCTGCAGGCGCTGTTTACGCGCGCCCAGCCAAGTCGCAAAGAGCTTTCGCTATTGCGCGGCTTGCTCAGCTCACTTGAGTCACACCTCCCCGAACGGTAATGCATCGCTCCACCGGTTGGTCGCCTGGATGGTCGCTTCTCTGGCCTCTCGGCCGATAAACGCGCAATAAAAAACGGCGGGCAATGCCCGCCGTTTTCGTGTATCGACTGCGTATCGCGTGCGGTTTAACGCGCCAGCCAGCCGATGAGTGCTTCCGCCGTCGCGGCAGAGGAAGGCGGGTTTTGCCCGGTGATCAGCTGGCCGTCTTCACGCACGTAGGGCGTAAAGTCGTCGGCCTTGCTGTAGATGCCGCCGCATTGCTGCAGCGCATCTTCGACAAGATGCGGCACAATCTTGGTCAGGCCCACCGCTTCCTCTTCTCCATTGGTAAAGCCGGTCACTTCGCGGCCTTTCACCAGGGGTTCGCCATTGGCGCTCTTGGCGTTGACCAGCACGATAGGCGCATGGCACACCGACGCCACGGGCTTGTTCTGTTCGATAAAGGTCTCGATCAGCTTGATGGAATCTTGGTCGTTGACCAGGTCCCAAAGCGGGCCATGGCCACCCGGGTAAAACACCGCATCGAAGTCATCTGCGCTCATATCGCTCAGGCGATGCGTGGCCGCCAGGGCAGCGTTGGCCTGTTCATCCTGCTTGAAGCGCCGCGTTTCATCGGTTTGGCTATCTTCCGCGTCGCTTTTCGGATCCAGCGGCGGCTGGCCACCCTTGGGTGACGCCAGGGTCACCTTGGCGCCTGTGTCCTTGAACACATAGTAAGGCGCGGCGAGCTCTTCCAGCCAAAAACCGGTCTTTTCGCCAGTATCGCCCAGCTGATCATGCGACGTCAGTACTACCAGAATACGCTTGCTCATCAATTATCTCCTAACGGTGAAGCCTTGGATCGCTTCGAATGTCACCTACCTTAGGTGGGGGCAGATTCACCGGGTTGCAAGCCGTCTCGTATTTCAGCGGCGCTGACATCGTCAGATTCGGCCTACAGCGTCATCGCCGCCAGCCAGCCGAAGCCAATCAGCGGCAGGTTGTAGTGCAGGAAGGTAGGCACCACGCTGTCCCACATATGATCGTGCTGACCATCCACGTTCAGCCCCGCAGTTGGTCCAAGCGTCGAGTCGGATGCCGGCGAGCCCGCATCCCCCAGGGCCGCCGCGGTGCCGACCAGCACCACGGTCGCCATGGGCGAAAAGCCGAACTGAACGGCGAGCGGCACGAAGATGGCGGCAATGATGGGAATCGTCGAAAACGACGAGCCGATGCCAAGCGTGATGAACAAGCCAACCAGCAACATGACCAGTGCGGCCAGGCCGCGGTTATCACCGAACAGGTCGACAGCGCCAGCGACCAGCGTGTCGATATCGCCAGTGGTTTTCATGACCTCCGCAAAGCCGGCCGCGGAAATCATGATAAAACCGATCAGCGCCATCATGCGCATCCCGCTGGTAAACAAGTCATCGGCCTCGCGCCATTTGAAGATGCCACCCAGCGACAGCAGCCCGATGCCCACCAGACCACCCAGTATCATCGAGCCGCTATAAAGCTGAAGCCCGAGGGCCGCGACAATGGCGACACCCGACATGATCAGTCCAAGCGTGTGTGGCTTGGCGGGCGTGGCTGAATGCTCTGCCGAGGTATTGGCTAGCGGCTTGGCCGCATAGTCGCGACGGCCGCGATAGCTGAAGGTCAACGCCACGACCAACCCCACCAGCATCCCGCCGACAGGTATCGCCATGGCCATGGGCAGCATCTCGCGAGAGATTTCCAGGCCCAGCGGCTCGCCGGCGCTATTCAGGTTGGCCAGCAGGATATCGTTGAGAAAGATCGCGCCAAAGCCAACGGGCAAGAGCATGTAAGGGGCCGTCAGGCCGAAGGTAAGCGCACAGGCCACCGCGCGACGGTCAAGACCTAGTCGGTTCATGACCGCCAACAGCGGCGGAATCAGTACCGGGATAAAGGCAATATGCACGGGAATGGCATTCTGCGACATGATCGCGACCAGCACGACCGCCGCGAGCAGCACCCACTTCACGCGATCATGATGCGCCGCGTTGGTTTCTTTGCCGAGCATCCTGATCAACACGTTGGCCAGCATGTCCGGCAGCCCGGAGCGGGAAATCGCCACGGCGAACGCGCCCAGGGTCGCGTAGGCCAGCGCCACCTGAGCGCCGCCGCCCACCCCGTCGTTGAACGCTTCGAGCGTCTGATCCAGTGAGAGCCCACCCACGAGCCCTCCCACTAACGCGCCCACGATAAGGGCGAATACAACCGACACCCGCGCTAACGAGAGCGCGACCATCACAAGCACGGCGATAATTACGGCGTTCATGAAGCTTCCTAGCAAAGGCAGTGAAGTGGTAAGCAAGAAAACGCGGGATTTTATCAGAGAAAATCGCCATTTGCGGGGCTATTTACCCGATATAACACCAAAACCCACCTACCGGGATTGCTGCCATGCAACACGATGCCTGCTATGTTGGTATCCTGCATTATGGATTAACTAACCTTCATGCTGCTCGGGAGCGCTCATGAGCACCTTTGCCATTGTCATTTCGCTGTTGCTGCTCATCTTTCTTGCCTACCGTGGGCTGACGGTCCTGCTGCTCGCCCCGCTGATGGCGGCGCTGGCGGTCATGCTCTCGGGTGAAGCCGCCTTTTTGCTGCCGATGTATACCGACACCTTCATGGGGGCCCTCGGCAGTTTTACCATTCAGTTTTTTCCGCTGTTCTTTCTGGGCGCCCTGTTTGGGCAGCTAATGTCGGATTCCGGCGCGGCTCAATCCATCGCCAACGGCATCGTCAACAAGTTGGGCACCCGCCATGTGGTACTGACGGTCGTGCTGGCCTGCGCCATTCTTACCTACGGCGGCGTTTCGTTATTTGTCGTGGCGTTTGCCATTTACCCCATCAGCCGCGAATTATTCCGCCGCACCGATATTCCCAAACGGCTGATTCCAGGCGCCATCGCACTGGGCTCGTTTACTTTTACCATGACCGCCCTACCCGGCACCCCGGCCATTCAAAACGCGATTCCCATTCCTTATTACGCCACCAACAGCTTTGCCGCTCCGGGCCTTGGGATCATCGCCGGACTCGTAATGCTCGGGCTGGGGATGGCCTACCTGCAATCCCGGGTGAAACGGGCGGCCGCACTGAATGAGGGCTACGGCCTGCATAAAGAACGCGAGACGGATGACAGCGACACCCAGGGTTCGCCGCCCGCCATGCGGTTAACCACGGCGCTGATACCATTGATCATGGTGATCGGCCTGAATGGCCTGCTCACTTACCTTGTTTTCCCGTCGATGGATCTGAGCTTTATCAGCGATGAATTCGCCAACGTATCGCCCGCCCGGCAGAGCGGCCTGTGGTCGATCTTGATCGCCCTGCTGAGCGCATCGATATGGCTGGTCATCAGCCGCTGGAAACACTGGATAGATCTGAAGGACACGGTTAACGGCGGCTGTGTCGACTCGCTGCTACCGATTTTCAATACCGCCTCCGTCGTCGGTTACGGGGCCGTGATTGCCAGCCTCGAGGGCTTCACCATCATTCGCGATATGGTGCTCAACGCATCGCCGGGTAATCCGCTGATTTCAGAGGCGCTGGCAATGAGCGTACTGTCGGGTATTACCGGCTCGTCGTCGGGGGGCCTGTCGATTGCGCTGGAGACTCTGGGCGGCGAATACCTGGCGATGGCGCAGGCGGCCGGTATCGACCCCGAACTCATGCATCGCGTTGCCACGCTGGCCGCCGGGGGCATGGATACCCTGCCGCATTCCGGCGCGGTGATAACGCTACTGACCATTTGCGGGCTCACTCACCGAAAGGCCTACGGCAACGTGGCAATGGTCACGATCGTGCTGCCCATCGCCGCGCTGGTGAGCGTGATCACCCTGGGCACGCTGTTCGGCAGCTTCTAAAATAACCGCGCGCATGAGATAGTTAACCCAAAACCAGCGTTTGCAACCACGGGCCCAGCTTTTCGTGACCATTCCGTACCCTGAACACGTCGTGGTGGTCATCACCACGTCTATTGCCGTTGTGCTCGCGGTTCTGCTGCACTACGAAGCCCTCTGGCTTATTTCCCGCCAGATCGAGCGGTTACACAGGCCTCACCGTCAACGCATTCTGGCCATGGCGTTCGGCGTACTGATGACCCACATCGCCGAAATCTGGCTGTTCGGTCTCACGGGGTGGTGGCTGGCCGAGCTGAAAGGCATCGGCGCGCTGAACGGCTATAGCGCTTTCAACCTGCTGGATCATATCTTCTTTGCGGCCGTCACCTACACCACGGTGGGGTACGGGGACATTTATGCCACCGGACCAATTCGTTTCCTATATGGCACTCTGGCGCTCACCGGTTTCGTATTGATCACATGGTCAGCGTCATTCACCTTTGTTGAAATGCAAAAACATTGGCGAGTAAGAAAATAACCCGTCCGTTTCATATGCTAGGGATTGTGCATGTTTGAAGTCATTATTTTATCGTTTGCCTTTATCTTCGGGATTGCCGCTCGCCAACTCAGCCTGCCACCTCTGGTGGGTTTTTTAACGGCCGGTTTTGCAATGAACTTTGCCGGACCCTACCTGGGTTTACCGACCGAGGCCGGCCCGTTGCTCGAACACCTAGCGCATCTGGGCGTATTGCTGCTGCTCTTCACCATCGGCTTGAAACTCAACCTTAGAAACCTCGTCGAACCCGCCGTGTTGGGCAGCGCTTTTATTCATCTCAGCATCACCACCTTTATTTTCACCGCCGGCTTCGTGGTTTTTATGGGCCTGGCGCTCGATACCGCCATTCTGCTGTCCATTGCGCTATCGTTTTCAAGCACGGTACTGGCAGCCAAGGTGCTCGAAAGCAAAAGAGAATTACGGGCGCTGCATGGGCGACTGGCGATCGGCATCCTTATTATCCAGGACCTGGTGGCATTGGCCGCCATCAGCATTTACAGCGGCCAGTCTCCCTCCTGGTGGGCACTGTGGATCCTGGCCCTGCCGCTACTACGGCCGGTGCTTTACTGGCTGATGAGCATTGCCCAGCACGATGAAATGCTGGTGCTGATGGGGGCGGTACTGGCCATTGCCATCGGCGGCATGGGGTTTGATGTCGTAGGGCTCAGCGGCGAAGTGGGTGCCCTGGTGATGGGGCTATTACTGGCCAAACATCCACGCGCCCAGGAAATGTCCAAGGCGCTGTGGGGGCTCAAGGAAATCCTGTTGATCAGTTTTTTCCTGCAGATAGGCATGTCGGGCCTGCCCGACACCAGCGCGCTGATCTTCGCGGGCGTCATGGCGCTACTGCTGCCACTGAAAGCCGCACTGTTCTTTGCCCTGCTGATTGTCTTCAAGGTTCGCGCCCGTAGCGCATTTCTGGGGGGCCTTAGCCTCACAGCCTACAGCGAGTTCGGCCTGATCGTGGCGTCCAGCATCCTGGAAGAGTGGTTGGTACCGCTGGCGCTGACAGTGGCGTTTTCATTTATCATCTCCGCACCGCTCAACCGCGTCGCCCACGCCCTGTTTGATCGTTTTGAGGCGCGCCTGACCCGCTTTGAGCGACATTTACGCCATCCCGATGAGCAGCCCGTCACCCTGGGGGATGCCAAAATGATGGTGATTGGCATGGGCCGGACCGGCAGTGCCGCCTACGACTTTTTTGTCGAGAACCATCTTCGGGTAGTGGGAATTGATTCCGATCCGAACAAGGTAGCGGCTTCCCAGCGCGACATACGGTATGCCGATGTGGAAGACGTCTCTTTCTGGTCACACTTGGATATTAACGCCCTGGAAGCCGTGATGCTGGCAACACCCAATACCGAAAGCAAGCTGTTTGCCACGCGCCAGCTGCGCAAGGCAGGGTTCAAAGGCACGATCATTGCCGGTATCAACTATCCCGATGAAGAAGCCCCCTTGATGGCGGCCGGCGCTGACCAAACCTATTTGCTAATGGCTGGTGCCGGTATCGGTATCGCCGAAAAAACCTGGGAAAACCTACAGTCTACTGCGCCAATCAGGTTTTGAAGGGGTTAACTCAACAAAAAAGCACCATGCAAATAGTTTAGCCTTTGCTAACAATTATTCCGCAAAATACGCTACCATGCTAATCAACGTTTTTACTCACTCTGATATAGCCAACCTATATAGCCATTATGAGCGATCACGAACAGCAGCCATTGCCTCCTACTTCGCGCCAGAGCGGTGATGCGCTGCCGCCTGTCGAGCAGCATGCACAGCAGTACGAAACCGTGCGCAATGCTCACGAAACTGAACTTATCGAAGACTACGTAGAGCTGATCGGTGATCTTCTGCGCCATCGCGGCGAGGCACGCGCGGCCGACATTGCCAGCCGCATGGCGGTCAGCCAGGCCACCGTGTCGAAAATGATCCGCCGCCTGAACGAGCTGGGCCTGGTAACGAGCCGCCCCTACCGCTCGCTGTTCCTGACCGAGGAAGGCCAACGAATGGCCGAAACATCGCGGGCGCGTCACGATATCGTGCTGCATTTTCTGCGCGCGCTTGGGGTTCGTGATACCACCGCCCGCATCGACGCCGAGGGCATGGAGCATCACGTCAGCGATGAAACCCTGACCATCATGCAGCGCTTTACCGAGTCGCATCAGCCGTAACAGGGACGCTATCGGGGCGGTGCCGGTACTGCGGAAAGCCGGTTGACCTGGGCAATGGCGCCGTTCCAGATCATTTCCAGGTGGGTCGTCTGAACAATGTCGATGACCTGGCGCGGCGTCCTCAGCGCCCAGCAGGTGGCACCGGCATGACGCACCGAATGATAACGCAGCCCCACCCCTTCTTCTTTGCGCAGGGCTGCGCCTAACGCTCGGGACACCTGATAGTCGTCGGGTCGATAAATGGCATGCGTGCGTGCCAACCGGGTCGCGTCCCGACACCCCGCTTCATCAAATACGCACTTCAAGCCTCTAAACACAAACCGCTCATAGCGCAGCGACGACACCTTCTCCCAGTAGGCTTGCTGGTAGTATTTCACCTCGCTGATGGCGGCGTTCGCGCGATAGCCGTGCTTACTGGTGATTGCCCATGACGCGAGCCGGCATGCCCAGGCGTCCAATCCCCGGCAGTTTCAACGCCGGACGCATGAGGTCGACGCCGATGCCCAGCCCCAGAATGTTGACTTCGATACCCTCTTCCAGTGCCACCAGCACTCCCACGATACCGCCTAGCGACAGCTGATACCCGGTACCGCTGGGAGTTGGCGCCAACACAGCGTCAAACAGATAGTCCTTGCCCACGGCCGTGACCGGCAGCGATACGTCGAAACCCGGAACCTCGCGGGCCACCCAGGCAATAAAGCTGTTGCTGTTGGGGCCCGGCCACACGCGGTAGAGATCAGCGTAGGGAAAGCGGGACGCGGCATCGGCAATCTGGGGAATCATCTGCTGGGCCTGGTCGCCGCGATAATCCACCAGCAGTTCGGGCGCGTTGCCAAACCATGAGCGGTCGGGTGTGTCTATCGACGACACCACCGTGGGGCGCCGCCAGCTCAATACCTGGTGCAAACGGTAGTAGTCGGCATTTTGCGCCTTGGTGGCAATCCAGATATGCACCCCGAAAGCTCCACGCCAGTTGTAAGCGCGGGCGGCGTAAACCTGAACCACCGCCTCCGAGACCTCCTCGGGAGCTGGGGCAATCGCGGCAGACGAACGGTCAAGCGCCGACCAGTGGCCTTCAGTAACGATCTGGTCGCTGGCCAACATCCAGACAGGCCCGGCCAGCAGCACCGTCAACATGACGACCAATACGGCCACCCAGCGTGCAAATGCCGCTAGCGTTTGCTTCATCTCTGACCTCGATTGACATCGGCCCCATTGGGTTCGGTAAATAACCTAACCCGGCGCTGAGCACAAATCGAGGCGCTGATCTAAACGCGGTTCACACGCAAGGGCCAGGAAAGCGTGGCTAATTAACGTCATGACGTCGTTTCATTGCTGAATGCAAATCGCTCACTTGCTATAGCGTGGTGCAACTTGTCATTATCTGCACTCTTTTGATGCAACAAGGTGCCCAATGAAAACCTACCTGGGGAAAATGCGTGGCGAACGCACCCGACGACCTTTTGTCGGTTGGCAGGATGCCTTCTGGTCGTGGCTGGGGGCCTTTAGCGGCATGGCGCTTATTTGCTGGTTAAGCGCGGGCTGGCTCTCCAATGAACTGCTGATTGTCGGCTCGTTTGGCGCCACCTCGGTACTCATATACGCGGCGCCGGAAAGCCCGTTTGCCCAGCCCAGCCACGTGCTGTTTGGCAGCATGCTGTCAGCCGCCGTGGGTGTGGGCTGTTACCAATGGCTGGGGGCGACACCGATGGCCATGGCGCTGGCCGTGTCATTATCCATTCTGGTCATGCAGCTTACCCATACGGTGCACCCGCCGGGGGCCGCCGCAGCGCTAATTGCCGTTGCCGGCGGCGACAACGTGCACGCCCTGGGCTGGTGGTTTCCCCTGGTGCCGATTGGGATAGGCTGCTTAATCATGCTGGTAGTTGCCATCCTGATCAACAACCTGGCGCGCCACCGGCGCTACCCACGCTACTGGTAACCTCAGTTGGACTGACTGGAAGCGCCCCGCTTTTGCCCCCCCACCACCTTACCAACATTGACTCAACGCATACTCGTGATGCTTCAGAGGACTGAGCACTTAACATACCCCACGGGTGGTTTATACTGTCCAGCATGACAAGCTTTTTATAGCTCTACGCTTGTTTGGCGTCGAGGTGGATGGAACAAGGAGACATGATGCGACTGACACAGCTGGCTTGGTGTGCGCTGGCATATCTGTGCATCGGGCTGGGCATAGCAGGCATTGTACTGCCGCTTGTTCCCACTACGCCGTTTCTTTTGCTGGCACTCTGGGCCGCCACTAAAGGGTCGCCTCGGCTAGCCGACTGGCTATATTACCATCCACGTTTTGGCCCTTACCTGCACGCTTGGCGCGAGCAACGCGCAATACCGAAACGAGCCAAGATTATCGCCCTCCTGCTACTTGCCACCAGTTGGATTACCTTATGGGCAAGCGGCGGACATTCATTATTGCTTGCAGGGATGGCGGTGTTTTTTTGCGGGGTTGCCACCTTTATTTTAACGCGACCTACCGCACAGCACTCGATTCATGAGATATAAGAAAGACGCGTAAGCAACAGAAAGAGGGTTTGGAAGCAGGTGCAGATAAAAAGACGGGGATAAAATAGCGGGGCTGAAATGGAGGCGGCCCCAAAAGCCACATCCCGGCACACGCGACCACCACTACCGTTGCTCCCTTCCGGGCCTGGCGGGGTTTGCGGTTTAGCGTTGCGGGAGGACCTAAGGGGCCACCATAACGGCTTGCTCTTTGATAAGCCTGCCTTCGCTGAGTGGTGGCTACGCCCTGATTTGAACAGGGGACCCCATCATTATGAGTGATGTGCTCTAACCAACTGAGCTACGTAGCCTTTCCGACTTCAGCGAGGACGTATTGTGCCTATCTTAACGGTAAAAGGCAAGCCGCGAATCGGCTTGCCCTTCACCGCGACTACTACTTATTGCAGTGCGTTACGCACCGCTTCTTCAGCGGGCTCGCCGTCGATAGTCTCAACGCCTGCCAGCCACTCACCCAGCAGCTCGTCATTTTCCTTCAGGTAAGCGCGGGCGGCATCACGGGGATCTTCGCCCTCGTCCATGATTTCACCCATCAGCTGGTTTTCCATCTCAAGGGTAAAGGTCATGTTGTTGAGCAATTCGCCTACGTTGGGGCACGCTTCAACGTAGCCGCCGCGCGTATTGGTATACACGGTGGCGCCGCCCAGGTCTGGGCCGAAATAGTCGCCTGCGCCTTCGAGGTAGGCCATGTCAAAGTTCGTGTTCATGGGATGCGGCTCCCAGCCCAGAAACACCATCCAGTTTTCGTTGGGTACGCGCGCGTTCAGTTCCGCCAGCATGCCGGCTTCGCTGGAATCGATCAATTGCCAGTCACCCAGGCCAAAGGCATCGTCGTCGATCATCTGCTGGATCAATTCGTTGCCGTCGTTGCCCGCTTCAATGCCGTGCAATTGCAGGTTGAACTTGTCGGCATGCGCGTCCAGGTCTTCCACCGAGGTGACACCAGCGTCGTAAACATACTGCGGCACGGCCAGGGTGTACTTGGCGCCTTCAAGGTTGGCGGTCAACCGGTCGACGGTGCCTTTCTCGACGTAAGGGTCACTGATAGACGCCATGGACGGCATCCAGTTGCCCAGAAACACATCAAAATCGCCGTTTTCCATGCCCGAATAGGCGATGGGCACCGACACGGTATCGATACGTGTATCATACCCCATGCCTTCCAGCACTTCGCTGGCAAGCGCCGTGGTCGCGGTGATGTCGGTCCAGCCTACTTCGACAAAGCGTACTGTGCTGCACTCGTTCGCCATGGCCAGGGAGGGAAGCCCTGCCGTGACCATCATCGCCCCCATCATGCTTAAACGTGTTTTTTTCATTCGTCATCCCCTTTTCATCGAATTGTCCAATACCCGCTCGGCGTTAGCGTTGTGGCGGATAAACAGCAGCATCCTTTTATTGATTGAACGTTCAATAAAAAAATGCGACTATATCTAGGTAATCATGCCTATCTCTCTTTTTCAAGTTGAGGGAGTGAATAGGCATTCAACGTGAGGAGAGAAAGCTGTGCCTAAGGTGGGAATGGAACCAATACGCCGCCAGCAGTTGATCAAAGCCACCATGGCGGCCATTGACGAAGTCGGTCTGGCGGAAGCCACTGTCATGCGAATCGCCCGGCATGCGGGGGTGTCAGCAGGCATTATCAGTCACTACTTCGGTGGCAAGGATGGCTTGCTGGAAGCCACCATGCGCCAGATTCTGACCGACCTGAACAATGCCGTGTCGATTCGCCGTCATGCCCTGGAAGACGACTCTCCGCGCGCCAACATCGGCGCCATCATTGAGGGTAACTTTGACCGCACCCAGGTAACCGGCCCGGCCGCCAAGACCTGGCTCGCCTTCTGGGCCAGCAGCATGCACAAACCCATGCTGCTACGTTTGCAGTACGTTAACGATCGTCGGCTTTACGCCAATTTATGTCATCAGTTTCGCCGAGTGATGCCTCGCAATGCCGCGCGCAACGCTGCCCGTGGACTGGCGGCCATGATCGACGGCCTCTGGCTGCGTGGCGCACTGGCACCGGAAGGACTGGACGCGGCGGAAGCCCGCCACCTGGCCCATCAGTATCTCGACCAGCTACTCGCTCACCATGGGTGCCAACAGCCTGCATCCATTTCTGAACCTTATTAAGGAGACCACCATGGCCGTTCAAGACGTACAGCCCCTTTACATTAATGGTCGCCCGGTAGAAGCCACCTCAGGCGAGACTTTTACCATCACCAATCCGTTCGACGGCAGCCTGCTGGCAACCGTCGGTCAGGCCAGCCAGGACGACGTGGATCGCGCCGTTGAGGCCGCCCGCCAAGGCCAGCGTCAGTGGGCCGCCATGACCGGCATGGAGCGCGCTCGCATCCTGTTGCGCACCGTTGCCATCCTGCGCGAACGCAATGACGAGTTGGCCGAGCTGGAAACCCGCAATACCGGCAAGCCGCTCAGCGAAACCGCCAGCGTCGATATCGTCACCGGTGCCGATGCGCTGGAGTACTATGCAGGCCTCGCGCCGGCCATCGAAGGCAGCCAGATTCCCCTGCGCGATAGCTCCTTCGTCTATACCCGTCGCGAGCCGCTGGGCGTGATCGGCGCGATCGGCGCCTGGAACTACCCGATTCAGATTGCCTGCTGGAAAGCCGCCCCTGCACTGGCCGCGGGTAACGCGATTGTTTTCAAACCCAGCGAAGTCACGCCGCTCACGACGATGAAGCTTGCCGAAATCTTCACCGAAGCGGGTCTCCCCGACGGCGTGTTCAATGTCGTCCAAGGTGACGGCCGCGTGGGCGCCATGCTGACCGGGCATAAAGGCATCGACAAGGTATCGTTTACCGGTGAGGCCGGTACCGGCAAGCAGGTCATGTCAGCGGCGGCCGAATCGACGCTCAAGGACGTCACCATGGAACTGGGCGGCAAATCACCGCTGCTGGTCTTCGCCGATGCCAATCTGGATCGCGCCGCCGACGCCGCCATGATGGCCAACTTTTACTCCTCCGGCCAAATCTGCACCAACGGCACCCGCGTGTTTGTGGAACGCAGCGTCAAAGACGCCTTTGAAGCCAAGCTGGTCGAGCGCGTCAAGCGTATCAAGGCGGGCGACCCCATGGATCCAAGCGTCAACTTTGGCCCGCTGGTCAGCTTCGAGCATCAGGAGAAAGTGCTCTCCTACATTGCTCTCGGCAAAACCGAAGGCGCACGGGTTCTGGTGGGCGGCGAGGACTGGAACAGCGGCAGCTGGGCCAACGGTGCCTGGGCAGCCCCCACGGTCTTCACCGATTGCACCGACGACATGCGTATCGTCAAGGAAGAGATCTTTGGCCCGGTGATGTCAGTACTCGCCTTTGATGACGAGGAAGAAGTGATTCGCCGCGCCAATGACACCACCTACGGCCTCGCCGCCGGTGTCTTCAGCGAAAGCCTGAACCGCGCCCACCGAGTGATCCATCAGCTGGAAGCGGGTATCTGCTGGGTCAATACCTGGGGCGAGTCGCCCTCCGAGATGCCGGTCGGCGGTTACAAGGAGTCGGGCATTGGCCGCGAGAACGGTATCGAGACGCTGAATCACTATACCCAGACCAAGTCCGTACAGATCGAGATGGGGCCTTTTGAGTCAGTGTTTTAATCTTTTCCAATGACACGAGCTCACTAATCAATAGCGCAGGGGGTAGCGTGAAGCGAGGGTCTTTTCCCAGGTAAGAGGTCACAGTGCCGTCGCGGAACGCTACCACCAGCACCCCCGTCCCACTTTCAGCTTTGGTAATACTCTATGTCTCAACCACGCGAATTTGATTACATCATTATCGGTGCCGGTTCGGCGGGGAACGTGCTTGCTACCCGCCTCACCGAAGACAGCGACGTGAGCGTCCTGCTGCTGGAAGCCGGTGGTCCCGATTATCGCTTTGATTTCCGCACCCAGATGCCCGCTGCCCTGGCTTACCCGCTGCAGGGCAAGCGGTACAACTGGGCGTTTGAAACCGACCCAGAACCACACATGGACGGCCGCCGTATGGAATGTGGTCGCGGCAAGGGCCTCGGCGGTTCCTCGCTGATCAACGGCATGTGCTATATCCGCGGCAACGCGCTGGATTACGATAACTGGGCCAAACAGCCCGGCCTTGACGACTGGGATTACCTGAGCTGCCTGCCCTATTTCAAGAAAAGCGAAACCCGTGATATCGGCGCGAACGATTACCACGGCGGTGACGGCCCGGTGAGCGTGACCACGCCGAAAGCCGGCAACAACCCGCTTTACCGCACCTTTATCGACGCCGGCAAGCAGGCGGGCTATCCGGAAACAGAGGACGTCAACGGCTACCAGCAGGAAGGCTTCGGCCCCATGGACCGCTTTGTGACGCCTAACGGTCGGCGTGCGTCGACGGCCCGTGGCTACCTGGATACCGCCAAGCAGCGCGACAACCTGACCATCGAAACCCACGCGGTGACCGATGTGATCGAGTTCGAGGGCAAGCGTGCCGTGGGCGTTCGCTATGAGCGTAAAGGCCAGCCGCAGCAGGCGCGTGCGCGTCGCGAAGTGCTGCTTTGCGGTGGTGCCATCGCCTCGCCGCAGATTCTGCAGCGCTCGGGCATCGGCAACCCCGAACTGCTCAAGGCGCTCGATATCGAGCCGGTTCATGCGCTACCCGGCGTAGGCGAAAACCTCCAGGATCACCTGGAGATGTACATCCAGTACGAGTGCAAAGAACCCATATCGCTCTATCCGGCGCTGAAATGGTACAACCAGCCGAAAATCGGCGCTGAGTGGCTGTTCAAGGGAACCGGCATCGGTGCCAGCAACCAGTTCGAATCCTGTGGCTTTATCCGCAGCCGTGATGAGGAAGAGTGGCCCAACCTGCAATACCACTTCCTGCCCATTGCCATCAGCTACAACGGCAAGAGCGCGGTGCAGGCCCACGGCTTCCAGGCCCACGTCGGCTCCATGCGCTCCGAAAGCCGCGGGCGTATCCAACTGACGTCAAAAGACCCCCACGCCGCGCCCAGCATCCTGTTCAACTACATGGCCAAGGACAAGGACTGGGAAGAATTCCGCGATGCCATTCGGCTTACCCGCGAGATCATCGCCCAGCCCGCCTTTGAGCCATACCGTGGCCGCGAAATCGCTCCCGGCCCGGACGTGCAGTCGGATGCCGAGCTCGATGCCTTCGTCAAACAGCACGCCGAAACCGCCTACCACCCCTGTGGTAGCTGCCGTATGGGCAACGACGACCAGGCGGTAACCGATGGCCAGGGCCGCGTACACGGCGTGGAAGGCCTGCGCGTTGTCGACGCCTCGCTCTTTCCGGTCATCCCCACCGGCAACCTCAACGCCCCGACTATCATGCTGGCGGAAAAGATCGCCGACCGCATCCGCGGCAGGGAGCCTCTGGCCCGCGCCGACGTCGACTATTATGTCGCCGATGGGGCGCCGGCAAAACAACACTGAACCAAGATCCCGTAGCAAAACTCTAAAACGCTGTGGCAAACGCCACGGCGTTTTTTTATGTCGTCCATTCGTATCGAAATGCTTGCACTGGGTAGCGCAGGTCTGCCAATATTCAAACATCTGTTTAAATGTGGTCATCCGCCACACGGCTTTATCCTCAACACATGGAGAGGCATTATGCTCACCCTACTATTGATTGTGCTGGCAGTTGTTGGCTTGCTTGCGGTAATGCGCCGCGAAGCAGGCGCGACAGCGGCTCTGGCGGTGTTTGGCGTGCTGGGCCTGGTTGGTCTGCTGGTCGACGCCACGGTTATTGGCCTACTACTGCTTATTGGCGCCGCGGCCGTCGCGGTAGCCGGCCTCCCCGCGCTACGCAGCAAGTGGCTCACACCCCGGCTGTTTGCCATGTTCAAAAAGGTCGCCCCCAAGGTTTCCGATACCGAGCGTACCGCGCTGGAAGCAGGTAGCGTTTCCTGGGACGGCGAACTGTTCTCCGGCAAGCCCCAGTGGAACAAGCTGCTCAACTTCAAGGACGACGGCCTGCGTGAAGACGAGCAAGCCTTCCTCGACAACCAGTGCGCGAAAGCCGCTGGCATGTGCAATGCCTGGGATATCGCCATCGAACGTGCGGACCTGCCCCAGCAGCTTTGGGATTACCTGAAGAAAGAAGGCTTCTTCGGCATGATTATCCCGAAGGAGTATGGCGGCCTGGGCTTCTCGGCCAAGGGGCAGTCCATGGTGCTGCAGAAGCTCTCGGCCAACGAAACCCTGATGGTGACCGTTGGCGTACCCAACTCGCTGGGTCCAGGTGAGCTGCTGCTCAAGTACGGTACCCAGGAACAGAAAGATCACTACCTGCCGCGTTTGTCCGACGGCCGTGAAATTCCCTGCTTTGGCCTGACGGGCCCGCGTGCCGGTTCGGATGCCACCTCGCTGCCGGATACCGGCGTCGTGTGCAAGCAGATGGTTGACGGTAAAGAAGTCATTGGCCTGCGCCTCAACTTCGAAAAGCGCTGGATCACCCTGGCGCCCATCGCCACCGTTGTCGGCCTGGCATTTCGCCTGTTCGACCCCGACCACCTGCTTGGTGAGGAAGAGGATCGCGGCATTACCCTGGCGTTAATTCCCCGCGAAACCGACGGCATGGACATCGGCCGCCGTCACCACCCGATCGGCAGCCCGTTCATGAACGGCCCGATTATCGGCAAGGATGTCTTTATCCCGCTAGACACCATTATCGGTGGGCCAGACATGATCGGCCAGGGGTGGCGGATGCTAGTCGAGTGCCTCTCCATCGGCCGCTGCGTCACGCTGCCCTCCGGCGCCACCGGCACCGCGCGCTATGCGCTGGGCTGGAGCGGCGGTTTCACCCGCGTCCGTCGTCAGTTCAACGTACCCGTCGCGGAAATGGAAGGCGTGCAGGAACCTCTGGCGCGCATGGCATCGCTGGGCTACATCGCCCAGGCCACGGTCTATCAGACCGCCAACCTGATCGACCACGGCGAGAAGCCTGCGGTGCCCTCGGCGATTCTGAAAAGCCAGCTGACCGAATTCCAGCGTGATATCCTGACCGACGCCATGGACGTGCACGGCGGCAAGGCGGTCACTCTTGGCCCGCGCAACTACCTGGGGATCGGCTACAGCGCCAACCCGGTGGCGATCACCGTGGAAGGCGCCAACATCATGACCCGCAACCTGATGATCTTCGGTCAGGGCGCGATCCGCTGCCACCCTTACGTACTCGACGAGCTGGCCGCTAAAGATGCCAACGATATCAAGGCGTTCGACAAGGCGTTCTTCAGCCACGCCGGCCTGATCTTCGGCAACGCCGCACGCGCCTTTACGCTGGGCTTCGGCATCGGCAAGTCCAAGGTGCCGTTCGACGGACCGGCGACCGCCTACGCCCAGGACATCGCGCGCCTCTCGGCAGGCTTTGGGCTATGCGCCGACGCTGCCATGGCGAGCCTTGGCTCGGCCCTGAAAAAGCGCGAGATGCTTTCCGCGCGCCTCGGCGATGTGCTCTCCAACCTCTATCTCGCCTCCATGGTGCTCAAGCAGTGGCAAGCGGGTGACAAGGTAGAAGGCGAAGAGGCCCTGCTGCATTACAGCTGCCGGTTCCTGCTCCAGCGTGCGGAACAGGCGTTCGTGGAAATTTTCGATAACCTGCCCAACCGGGCGCTGGGCAAGACGCTGAAAGTGATCGTGATGCCAACCGGCCGCCGCTGGGACAAGCCCCACGATAACTATGCGCGGGATATCGCCAAGCGCGTCTCCACCCACAGTGCATTGCGCAGCAAGCTACTGCACAACACCTGGGGCGCCGACGACGGCGAGCAGCGCAACCCGCTCGCCCGCTATAACGCGCTGCTGGTCGATTACGACCGCGCCGAAGCGATCTACCGCACGGTCAACAAGGCCTACGCCAAGGGCGAGCTGCCGCAGACGGCACTGCACCCTGAAGCGCGGGTAGAAGCCGCGCTGGCCGTCGAGCTGATCAGCGAAGAAGACGCCCGGTTCATGCGCGAGTTCGAGGCGGAAGTGCTTGAAATGCTCACCGTGGATGACTTTCCCTACGACACCTTTGCCACCGACAAGTCGACGCTGATTGACCACAACGCCAAGGCTGTTGAATCATCCACGGTCACGTCGGATGCATCCGCGAGCGAGGCATCCGCCAGCGTGAAATAGCCCAGCGCAGGCTCTGACCGAAACCGGCCCATCGTGGCCGGTTTTTTTGATCCTATACTTTCGTTTAATTTTCGATTCTTCGACATAAGAACACAACAAAAGGCATTGCAGGTTCGAAATCGATCAACTAGGATTTCGTAAACGAAAGCTAGATACTTCCCAATAACAACGACGCTAGCGAGATTCGCATGTCCCTACATTTGCAAGATATCGCACACACCGTGGGCGGTATTCCCTACATTAGCGACGTTGACCTGGCACTGGAGCCTGGCTCATTTAATGTGCTACTGGGTAGGACGCTTGCGGGCAAGACCACCTTGATGCGCCTGATGGCCGGGCTCGAGCCGCCCACCAAAGGACGCATCGTAATGGATGGCAAGGACGTCACCGGGGTATCGGTGCGCAACCGCAACGTCTCCATGGTCTACCAGCAGTTTATCAACTACCCAAGCTTGACGGTCTACGACAACATCGCTTCCCCCCTCAAGCTCGCCAAGCACCCGCCGCGCGAGATCGACAAGCGCGTGGCCGAAATCGCTGAAATGCTGCGCATCGGCCACCTGCTTGACCGCTACCCTCAAGAGCTTTCCGGGGGTCAGCAGCAGCGCACGGCCATGGGGCGCGCGCTGGTCAAGGACGCCGATGTCATTCTCTTCGATGAGCCGTTGGTCAACCTGGACTACAAGCTTCGCGAAGAACTGCGCGACGAGCTGCGCGATCTGTTCAAGGTGCGCAACTGCATTGCGGTATATGCCACCACCGAGCCCAACGAGGCCCTGGCGCTTGGCGGCAACACCGCCATTCTTCACGAAGGCAAGCTGCTCCAGTACGGCCCCACTGACCAGATCTATCGCGAGCCCAACGGTATTCTGAGCGCCGAGATGTTTTCCGAGCCGCCCATCAATATCGTGCCTGGACGGCTCACCGAGACGGACATCACCTTCGATAACGCGACCCACTTTGCCTGCGACGACGCCCTGCGCCGACTGCCGCCGGGCGACTACCGCTTCGGGGTTCGCGCCTCGCACTTGAGCCTGACTCCTCAGGCACCCGATGACCTCGAGCTGTCGGTCGAGGTGGACGTTGCCGAAATCAGCGGCTCGGAAACCTTTTTGCACGTCCGGCACCCGCACTTTCCGCTCGTGCTGCACCTCTCGGGCATTTATGAGTTAAAAGTGAACGAGCCCATCAAGGTCTATTTCCCCACCCACAAACTGTTCGTGTTCGATCAACAGGGCAGCACCGTGCATACCCCGGTGCTCAAGACGGAGGGCGTCGTGCATGGCTGAAATCGTGCTTAAATCACTCGCGCACACTTACAGCGCCAACCCGCAATCATCTGAAGATTACGCCATCCGTCACATGGAGCATGTATGGCATCAGGGCGGTGCCTATGCCCTGCTGGGGCCATCGGGATGCGGCAAGTCGACGCTGTTGAACATCATTTCCGGACTGCTGGCACCCACCGAGGGCGACGTGCTGTTCGATGGCCATCGGGTCAATGAGCTGCCGCCGGAAGAGCGCAATATTGCCCAGGTTTTCCAGTTTCCGGTGATCTACGACACCATGACGGTGTTCGACAACCTTGCCTTTCCCCTGCGCAACATGAACACCCCCGAATACAGGGTCAAACCCAAGGTGCTGGAAGTCGCCGACATCCTCGACCTGACCCCGCTACTCTCGCGCAAGGCCAAGAACCTGACCGCCGATGAAAAGCAGAAGGTGTCCATGGGCCGAGGACTGGTTCGCGATGACGTCACCGCGATCCTGTTCGACGAGCCGCTCACGGTCATCGACCCCCAGCTGAAGTGGAAACTGCGCCGCAAGCTCAAGGAGATTCACGAGCGCTTCAACATCACCATGATCTACGTGACCCACGATCAGCTCGAGGCCTCAACCTTCGCCGACAAGATCGCCGTGATGTACGAAGGCCAGGTGGTGCAGTTCGGCACCCCGCGCGAACTTTTCGAGACCCCCGCGCATACCTTTGTCGGCTACTTTATCGGCAGCCCCGGGATGAACTTCTTTGCCCTCGACTACGCCCAGGGCACCGCCTATTTCGGCGAACAGCCGCTGCCGCTGAGCGATGCCTACCTGCGCGCACTCGGCCGGGTGGAGAGCAGCAACGTCAAGCTCGGCATTCGCCCTGAGTTCATAGAGGTCTGCCCGAGCGCCGACGCCGACACCGTGGCGGTGCAGAATGAAAACCTCCAGGACCTGGGTACCTACGCGATTCTCACCTTCTCGCTCAACCAGCAAACGTTCAAAGCCAGGCTTCCCGAGGATCATCCGCCTCTAGGTGAGACTGTCTACATCCGTTTTCCCGACGACAAACTGAGCCTTTACGTCGATGAGTACCGAGTCGAGGTAGATCATGAATAAAGTCTATAACAACCGCGCATGGCTACTGGTACTGCCCATGCTGATCTTGGTCGCGTTCTCCGCGATCGTACCGCTGATGACCGTCGTCAACTATTCGGTTCAGGATGTGCTCGGCCCCAATGCGAGCTTTTTTACCGGCACTGAATGGTTCAGGGCCATGCTCAACGATCCTGAGCTGCAGGCCGCCTTTCTGCGCCAGATCGTTTTCTCGCTGACCATCCTGGCCATTCAGGTGCCGCTGGGCATCGGCATTGCGCTGATCATGCCCAAACGCGGCTGGCAGGCGTCGGCCGTACTCATCCTGATCACCCTGCCCTTGCTGATTCCCTGGAACGTGGTCGGCAGCATCTGGCAGATCTTCACCCGGGGCGATATCGGCCTGATGGGTTGGGGGCTACGTCAGTTGGGCGTGGACTACAACATCACCCGCGACGGCACGGACGCTTGGCTGACGATTATCCTGATGGATGTGTGGCACTGGACACCGCTTGTTGCCATGCTCTGCTACAGCGGCCTGCGCTCCATTCCCGATGCCTATTACCAGGCGGCGCGCATCGACCGTGCCTCCAAGTGGGCCGTCTTTCGCTACATCCAATTGCCCAAACTGACCAATGTGCTGGTCATTGCCGTCCTGCTGCGTTTCATGCACTCGTTCATGATCTACGCCGAGCCGTTCGTGCTGACCGGCGGCGGCCCTGGCAGTTCG
This sequence comes from Vreelandella gomseomensis, assembly GCF_031451645.1. Lineage (NCBI taxonomy): Bacteria > Pseudomonadati > Pseudomonadota > Gammaproteobacteria > Oceanospirillales > Halomonadaceae > Vreelandella > Vreelandella gomseomensis. The sequence continues at coordinate 267,323 of NZ_JARWAI010000005.1, forward strand.
ACCACCTTCCTGAGCCAGTCGCTGACCACCATGGCGGTCGGCCAGCAGGATCTGGGGCCATCGGCGGCCTTCTCGATTATCTACTTCCTGGTCATCCTGCTGGTGAGCTGGGTGTTCTACACCACCATCATGAACATGCAGAAAGACAAGAATTCCCAGGGAGGTGCGTGACATGAGTTACCAACTCGACAACACCCAGCCGGGTGAAAAGTACAATACCATCTTCAGCCGCGTCACCCCGACTCAGCGGCGCAAGCGCAACGCACGCAGCAGGCTCCGTTCGCGACTGCTGCTGGGGCTCTACCTGGTGCTGATGATTCTGCCGATCTACTGGCTGCTGAACATGTCGCTGCAGACCAACAGCGAAATATTGGGCTCCATGACGATGTGGCCGGAGAACCTGACGTTCGACAACTACATCGGCATCTTCACCAACTCAAGCTGGTACATGGGGTACGTCAACTCGATCGCCTATGTACTGATGAACATGCTGATCACCATTTGCGTGGCACTTCCCGCCGCCTATGCCTTCAGCCGCTACAGCTTCATTGGCGACAAGCACCTGTTCTTTTGGCTGCTGACCAACCTGATGGCGCCACCGGCCGTGTTCCTGCTGCCCTATTTCCAGCTTTACTACTCGGTGGGGCTCTTTGATACGCACATTGCCGTGGCGCTGGCCCACTGCCTGTTCAATATCCCGCTGGCCATCTGGATTCTGGAAGGCTTCATGAGCAGCGTGCCCAAGGAAATCGACGAAACGGCCTACATCGACGGTTACAGCTTCCCGCGCTTTTTCGTCAAGATCTTCATTCCAATGATTCGCTCAGGCATTGGCGTCACGCTGTTCTTCCTGTTCATGTTCTCGTGGGTCGAACTACTCCTGGCGCGCACGCTGACGTCCACCGACGCGCAGCCCATCGGCATGATCATGACGCGTACGTCCACGGCGTCAGGGATCGACTGGGGCACGCTTGCCGCCGCCGGTGTATTGACCATCATCCCCGGCGTTCTGGTGGTCTACTTTGTCCGCAACCATATCGCCAAGGGCTTTGCCCTGGGTCGTACCTAAGGAGGTGATGTATGTCTTGGATGGTATGGACGGTACCCACGGCCATTTTCTTTTCCGCCATCGCGGCCATGCTGGCCGGCATGACGGTATGGGAAATCGTTTCCCCCACTATTGAACGCAAGGGCTTTCTGCCCATCTCGACGACCCGCGGCGACCGGCTGTTTGTTGGCCTGCTGTCTGCTGCGTTCATTCATCTTGGGGTGATTGGCTACACCTCATTATCCATTTGGTTAGCACTGGCCGCCTCGCTTGCCTGGCTGTTGGTGCTGATGCGCTGGGGGTAACCCAGCGCAGAAAACCAAAGCGGTCTCAGGGACGGATTCGCCATTAGGGAAGATCACAACATAACGAGGTTAATATGCGACATAACAAGTTCAAACTCACTACCCTCGCCGCCAGCTTGCTGCTGGCCTCCGGGACGCTGGCAGCAGACGACCATGATGCACGCGCCGTTGCCGAGCGGCTGGTCGATGAGCATTTTCAGAACTCGACCCTGAGCCGTGAGGAACAGATCGAGGAGCTGATGTGGTTTGCCAAAGCGGCCGAGCCGTTTCGTGGCATGGATATTCAAACCGTTGCCGAGGGTCTGACGACCCACGTCTACGAAAGCGAAGTGCTTGCCGACGCGTTCAGCGAGCTGACCGGCATCAACCTGACCCACAACATCATCGGCGAAGGCGATGTCGTCGATACCATGCAGAACCAGATGCAGTCGGGTAACAGTATCTACGACGGCTTCGTCAACGATACCGACGCCATCGGCACCCACATCCGCTACGGCACCACCATCAACCTGTCGGACGCCATGGAGAACGAGTGGGCGGATTACACGCTTCCCTCGCTAGACCTGGACGACTTCATCGGCCTGCAGTACGGCACGGGGCCCGATGGCAGCCTCTACCAGCTGCCTACCCAGCAGTTCGCCAACCTCTACTGGTTCCGCTACGACTGGTTCCAGCGCGAAGATCTGCAGGATCAGTTCCGTGACATTTACGGCTACGACCTGGGCGTACCCACCAACTGGACCGCCTATGAGGACATTGCGGAATTCTTCAGCGAACATGTCGGCGAGATCGACGGTGAAAAGATCTATGGCCACATGGACTACGGCCGTCGTGATCCGTCACTGGGCTGGCGTTTCCACGACTCCTGGCTCTCCATGGCCGGCATGGGCAGCCCCGGCGTCCCGTCAGGCAACCCGGTGGATGACTGGGGCATTCGCGTCAACGAAGATAGTCAGCCGGTGGGCGCAAGCGTCAGCCGTGGCGGCGCGACCAACTCACCTGCATCCGTATTTGCCATGCAGAAAGCGGTGGACTGGCTGCGCGACTTTGCCCCCCCCGAAGCCCAAGGCATGACCTTCGGCGAAGCCGGCCCGGTGCCTGCCCAAGGCAACATTGCCCAGCAGATCTTCTGGTACACCGCCTTCACCGCCGACATGACCGACCCGGATGTTGCCGTGACCGATGACGAAGGCAATCCCAAATGGCGGATGGCGCCTTCGCCCACCGGTCCGTACTGGGAAGAAGGCATGAAGGTTGGCTACCAGGACGTGGGTGCCTGGACGTTCTTCGACTCCACGCCGGAAGACCGCCGCACGGCCGCCTGGCTGTTTGGTCAGTTCACGGTGTCCAAGACGGTATCACTCGAGAAGCTGATGCACGGCCTGACGCCGATCCGCGAGTCCGACATCTTCTCTGAGCAGATGACCGAAATGGCGCCCAAGCTGGGCGGGTTGGTCGAATTCTACCGCAGCCCCAACGAGTCCAACTGGACGCCAACGGGTACCAACGTGCCTGACTATCCGCGCATGGCACCGCTGTGGTGGCAGAACCTGGCGCCGGTCATGAGCGGTGAATCTACCGCCCAGGAAGGCCTCGATAAACTTGCGGCGGACATGGACAGCACAATGAATCGTCTGGCTCGTGCCAACGTCTTCGACAGCTATGCGCCGGTGCTCAACGAAGAGCGCGACCCGCAGTACTGGCTGGATCAGGACGGCGCACCCAAGGCCAAGCTGGATAACGAAATGCCTCAGGGCACCACCATGCCTTACGACGAAATGATGGAGGAATGGGTGTCAGCCGGTACGCGTTAATACCGGTCGGGCGGGCCTCGGGCCCGCCCTTTCCGGCTTCATCGGCGGCACCCTCTATCGACTCCGCGATAGCCCTTCCGGCTTCACGTCGCACCACCGCCTACTGGCTACCTGAGCGGGTGAACGGGGCTTTTACTTTGCTAATCTGGATCCGCTATGAAACTGCGTAACCGAAATATCGAGCAACTGCACAGCGACGCATTCGACGTACTGATCATTGGTGGTGGCATCAACGGTGCCGCCACCGCCGCTGCGCTGTCGGGCAAAGGCGCCAAGGTCGCCCTGATCGATCGCGGCGACTTTGCCGGCAGCACCAGCATGCACTCCTCCAACCTTGTTTGGGGAGGCATCAAGTATATGGAAAGCAAAGACTTTTCCCTGGTAAGAAAGCTTTGCAAGAGCCGTAACCATTTGATTGAGAATTATCCATCTACCGTCCAGGAAATCCGCTTTCTCACCAATATCACCCGTGGATTTCGCCACTCGCCGCGTTATTTATGGATCGGTACCTGGCTTTACTGGCTGATGGGCAACGCATTCACCCAGCGCCCTCGCCTGCTATCGCCGAAGGATATCAAGCGTGAAGAGCCGATCATCGGCATTGAAGACTCCATCGGCGGCTTTGAATATTCCGATGCCTATCTGCACGATAACGACGCACGCTTCGTCTTCAATTTCGTCCGCCACGCCCTCAACTATGGCGCCATCGCGGCAAATTATGTCGAATCACTGGGCGCCGAGCGTGAAGGTGACTACTGGGTGACCAAGGCCCGCGACGTGATGAACGGCGAGACGTTTGATATCCGCGCCAAGGTGCTAATCAATGCAGCGGGCCCCTGGGTGGATCAGCACAACGCGCTGACCGGGCAGAAGACCACCCACCAGCACCTGTATTCCAAGGGTATTCACCTGGTCGTGCCGCAACTGACGGACACCAAGCGCGTGCTGGCGTTTTTTGCCGACGATGGCCGGCTGTTCTTCGTGATTCCCATGGGTAACCGCACCTGCATCGGCACCACCGACACCCATATGGAGCACCCCGAGGTCGAGGTCACCGCCGAGGACATCGATTTCGTATTGGAAAACATCAATAAGCGCCTGACCCTCGACAAGCCTCTTGGCCAGGAGGATATCATTTCGACCCGATGCGGCGTTCGCCCGCTGGCGATCAAGTCCGACCAGGGAAGTGACCGCGACTTCCTACAGCTGTCGCGCAAGCATGTCGTAGATACCAATGCCGATAGCGCGCACATCAGCATCTTCGGCGGCAAGTTGACCGACTGCCTCAACGTGGGGGATGAAATCGCCGAAGCAGTGGCAGAACTGGGCGTCGAGCTACCCGATCAGGACTTTCGCTGGTATGGCGAGCCGCCGAACGCCGTCAAGCAGCAGTTCATGGATCACGCCAAGCGCATGAACCTGGACGCCATGACCGCGACGACCTCGTCGGAGCCCTTATCATCGCGCCTATGGCGGCGCTACGCCGAACAGGCGATGCCCATGCTGGAAAAGATTCGCCAGGATCCAGCCGAGGCCGACATTCTCATCGAAGGCACCGAGTATATCCGCTGCGAACTCGAACATGCCCGCGACCACGAGATGATTACGCAGCTCGAGGATTTCCTGCGCCGCCGGGCAAAGGTTTCGCTGGTGGTACACCACGAGCAGCTTCGCCAGTCAAAGGGCTTGAGAGAAGCCTGCCGCGTGCTGTTTGGCGAGGAAGCAGACCAGCGTTTTGAAGCGTACTTTGCCGCACATCGTGATACCGCCCAACCCTATGTGCCCAAGCAGGAAGTCACCACCTAAATGAGCGCTTGCCGTCCCGCCCAACGCTGAAAGCCCCCTCACGGAGACCGTCAGGGGGCTTTCATGACTCGCCAGGCTAGCGGTTATTCTTCGTTCTCGACCAGCAGTTGAGAATCCCCTGCCAGCACCTCGTCCCAGGCTTCCTCGAGGGTGTAACCCATACGGTTATCGATGGTGTCAATGACTTCGACCGCATGTTGCAGAGACTCGCGTTGCCCCTTTAGCGCCAGCACCAGCTTGGCAAGGTCCTGCTTGCTGAAAGTATTCGCGATACGGTCGGCTTGTTGGCTTAATTCGGTGCAGTTCATGGTTAAACCCTCATGGTATGGTCATCCGCTGCTTACTATTGTCGTTAATCGTTAAGCAGCCATCTTGTTAGTGACGAATGGTGACGTTGCTACTCATGCTGGACCGGATAAGTGTCCAGTTCGGTGACTGCGATAGGGTCACAAGCGTTACAAGACCTTCGCGTGAAGCGCCTGGGTAATGCAGAAGCGCCTCGGTTGTAGCAGGGATCACGCCAGCACACCGGGATAACGACACGCCGCCCTGATCCATGACTTCACTATGGTGCACTGCCGTAAAAGCCACAATGCATCATTGGCCGCAGGCGGCGTTGTAGTTTGACTACAAACGCGGCGAACGGGTGAAAAGGGTGTCATAGAATTTCACAGCGGAAAAACACGGGCGCATGACGCGCCGAGAAGGCAGGAGACCAACCCAGAGCAACTGGGCAAACGCGAGGCAGTATACGCCATGCGGGGGATAACACCACTCGACTAAGGGCTAATAGCTCTTGGCATAATAGCTCTGGGGATAACAAACGGCGCCGCTACGGCCAGGGGCCATAGCGGCGTGCGCGTGCATAAAGGAAGGAAGTTCAATCCACAGTGCGGACGCGGGACACCGCATCCAGCCAGCCCTGGTAAAGCGATTCGCGCGTCGCGTCTTCCATGCTGGGCGTAAAGCTGCGCTCGCAGCGCCATAGCTCCTCAATCTCGTCAAGCGTCTGGTACCAGCCCAGCCGCAGCCCTGCCAGGTAGGCAGCGCCCAACGCAGTGGTTTCCAGAATGGTGGGGCGATCCACCTGCACGTTGAGCATGTCGGCCAGGAACTGCATGACCCAGTTGTTCTTGACCATGCCGCCATCGACACGCAGGTTACCGGGAGGCGCTTCCATGTCGTCATTCATGCAGTGCTGGAGATCACGGGTCTGGTAACAGACCGCCTGAAGGCCGGCAGCGACAATTTCCGCGATCCCGGTGTCACGGGTCAGACCAAAGATCGCCCCACGTGCCTTGGGATCCCAATGCGGCGCGCCCAGGCCGGTAAACGCGGGCACTAGATAAACACTGTGCCCGCTGCGCGTCTTGCGGGCCAGCGCCTCGGTTTCCGCCGCGTCGGCAAACAGGTTCAGGCCGTCGCGCAGCCACTGAACGGTGGCGCCGGCAACGAAAATGCTGCCCTCCATGGCGTAGGTGGGCTTGCCGTTGAGACGATACCCGATGGTGGTCAGCAGCCGGTTGCGCGACAGCGACGGCGTTTCGCCGGTATTGACGATCATGAAACAGCCGGTGCCGTAGGTGCTCTTGCCCATGCCGGGCTGAAAGCAGGCCTGGCCGACCAGCGCGGCCTGCTGGTCGCCGGCGACCCCGGCGATGGGCAGCTCGGCGCCCAGCCAGCGGGCATCCATGGTGCCGAAATCGTCGCTCGAGTCTTTCACTTCAGGCAGCAGTGATGCCGGGATGTCGAACAGCTCGAGCAGCTCGTCGTCCCAGCACTGGGTATGGATGTTGAACAGCGCCGTGCGCGAGGCATTGGTGGCATCGGTCACGTGACGCCGTCCACCGGTCAGCCGCCAGATCAAGAAGCTGTCGACCGTGCCGAACAGCAGCTCGTCTTTCTCCGCCCGAGCGCGAACGCCCTCGACGTTGTCCAGCACCCAGGCAAGCTTGGTGGCGGAAAAATAGGGGTCGATGAGCAGGCCGGTCTTGGCCTGAACCCGTTCGGTATGGCCATCATCGCGTAGCCGCTGACACAGCGCCGAGGTTCGCCGATCCTGCCAGACAATGGCGTTGTATACCGGCTTGCCGCTCTTCTTATCCCACACGATGGTGGTTTCGCGCTGGTTGGTGATTCCCACGCCGGCAATCTGGTCGACGTCGATCGCCGCGTTCTTGACCACGTCGCGACAGGTGGCCACCACGGTGTCCCAGATATCCTCCGGGTCGTGTTCGATCCAGCCGTCGTAGGGATAGTGCTGAGTGAATTCCCGCTGCGCCACGGCGCTGACATGGCCTTCGCGGTCAAACAGAATGGCGCGGGAGCTGGTGGTACCTTGATCGATGGCAAGTATGAAGGAGGTCATAACATCGTCGCTTTGTTGTTGGGTATTTTCGATTTTGTGTGATCTGTTTCGATTTCTTATGATTCAAGGCTACGCCAGCGGCCCTCAATGCTCAAGGATGAAAACCTATCGTTTTTACCCGCTCAGGCAAGGTGTAGCGCAACATCGTGCTGGGTCAGCAGGCGCTGAATGGCCTCCGGCGGTTTGCGGTCGGTAAACAGCGCATCCAGCTGCGCGATATTCCCCTGGCGAACCACCGGGTTACGGTGGAACTTGGAGTAATCGGCGGCCAGATAGACGCGCCGGGAATTGGCGATGATCGCCTGGGCAACGCGCACTTCCTGGTAGTCGAACTCCAACAGTGAACCGTCTTCGTCGATGCCGCTGATGCCGATAATGCCGTAATCGACCTTGAACTGATTGATGAAGTCGATGGTTGCCTCGCCGATAATACCGCCGTCCCGGGAGCGAACCTGGCCACCGGCGATGATCACGGTAAAATCTTCCTTGTGCTGCAGAATGGCCGCCACGTTGAGGTTGTTGGTGATGATCTCCAGCCCCTGGTGGTCGAGCAGCGCCTGGGCGATCACCTCGTTGCTGGTACCGATATTGATGAACAGCGAGGCGTCGTTGGGAATCTGCTCGGCTAGGCAGCGGGCAATACGCTCCTTCTCTTCCAAGTGCAGGGTCTTGCGTGTGCTGTAGGCGGTATTCACCGTGCTCGACTCGATGCCGACCCCACCGTGCACGCGTCGCACGCGGCCATCGTTGGCCAGGGTGTTGAGGTCGCGGCGAATGGTTTGCGGCGTCACGGCAAAGTGGTCGGTGAGCTGCTCAATGCTCATGTAGCCATGCTGGCGGACCAGCTCGATGATCGCGTCTTGACGAAACTGTTGATTCATAAGCCAGCCCGTTACGTTATTTTTCGTTTTAGAACGTATTTACCTTAAAACTGTTTACTTTAAGACCATTTACTTTAAAACCAAAGACTTTAAGCCTAGCAGCGTAGCAAAATTTTCATAAAATAACGCTTATCAATGTTCGCGGATGAACGTTACCCCGTCAGCGGCCAGACCCACAGGATCATCGGCATGGACACGGCCAGCACCACGATCGATAACGGCAGGCCCAGCTTCCAATAGTCGCCAAACCGATAGCCGCCCGGCCCCAGCACCAGGGTGTTGGACTGATGGCCGATCGGCGTCAAAAACGCGCAGGAGGCGCTTACCGCGACCACCATCAGAAAAGGATCGAGCGACACGTCAAAGCCGTTCGCCAGGCTCACCGCAATGGGTGCCATCAAGACTGCCGCTGCGGCATTATTGATCACGTTGGACAGCAGCATGGAAAGGATGAACAAGCCCCCCAGGGTGACCACCACCGGCCAGTCGCTTCCCCAGGATAGCAGCGCCTCGGCAATCAGCGCGGCCCCGCCACTGGTTTCCAGCGCCTCACCCACCGGAATCATTGCCCCCAGCAGCACGATCACCGGGCCATCGATGGCTTGATAACCCTCGCGTAACGGCAGCACCCCGATCAGCAGCGAGATCAGGGCGGCGGTGCTCAAGGCCACCGCCGCCGGCAGTATATCCAGCAGCATGGCGACGATAGCGGCGGCAAAAATGGAAAGCGAAAGTATCAGCTTGCGCGGCTGGCCCAGATTGAGGTCACGATTGGCCAACGGCAGGCAGCCCAGCGTGGGCAGGCTTTCGGCTATTTCGTTTTCTTCGCCCTGCAGGAGCAGTATATCGCCGGCCTTGAAACGAATATCGCGCAGCCGCTGTTTGAGCCGCGTGCCGTCACGGGCAACCGCTACCAGGTGCAGGCCAAATTGATGGTTGAGGCGCAGTTGCCGCACGCTGCGGTTGATCATCATCGAATCGGTGCGCACCACCACCTCTACCAGCTGAAGGCCTGCGGTATCGACGGGCGGATGGGCCTCGCCCTCTTCCGTTGACGCATCGGCCGCTTTTGAGTCGGTGTCGGTGTCGTCCTCTTCGAGCTCCGCGACGGCACTCAGCCCCGCTTTATCCTCGAGCAATTTGAGTTCTTCGGGCCCCGCTTCCAGCAGCAGAATATCCCCGGCCTGAAGCATGCCGTGGAAGGCATAACCCGCCTGGCGGTCGTCGTCGCGCACCACGGCCAGCACTGGAATGGTGTCTTCGAGCTCATCGCGCAGCTGCTGCAGCGTCAACCCTTTGGCTTTTGACGCTTCGTTTACCTTGAGCTCTACTAGATAGTTGGCGGTATCAAACATGTCGGCGGCGGAGGCTTGCCCACTGCGTTTGGGGGTCAAGCGCCAGCCCACCAGCACGATGAACGCCAGCCCGGCCAGCGCCACGGCAATCCCCACGGGGGCAAAGCTGAACATGCTGAAATTGTCGCCCGCAACGTCGGCCCGGTAGCTGGAAATAATGATATTCGGGGGGGTACCGATCAGGGTAATCAGCCCGCCCAGCAGCGAGCCGAACGCCAACGGCATTAGCAACAGCGACGGCGGGGTATTGTGTTCGCGCGCCAGGCGCATGGCTACCGGCAGGAGCAGCGCCAGCGCACCGACGTTATTCATGATGCCGGACAGCACCACCACGGTGCCCACCAACACCAGGAGCTGAAGCACCAGCCGCTCGCCGACCTTAAAAATCTGATCGGCGATGATATCCACCAGGCCGGAACGCTCGAACCCACGGCTTAGCACGAGCACCGCAGCCACGGTAATCACCGCAGGATGCCCGAACCCCATAAAGGCGTCGTCTGCGGGAACCAGACCGAGCATGACCGACCCCAGCAGGGCGGCAAGGGCCACCAGATCGTAGCGAAACCGCCCCCAGATAAAGGCGCCCAGGGTCAGACCCAGCACCATAAACACCAGGGTGCTCGACGCAAGCCCCACGTCTTCGATTGCCATGATGGCCTCACCTCCCTATGAACGAACGCCGCCATTTGCCTGAGTGTCTGGCAACACTATAAATCAGATAGCGCTGTGCGGATAATCAACATTAGGCATTAACGATACAGCCGCCGCGTTCATAATGAAGCCTGTGAAGGACAAAAACGCCTGGCAAGGCCAGGCGAGAGAAACGCTGAGTCGGAATGTTAACGGCGACTGAAACCGTGGATCAGGTTTTCATGCGCGCCAGCATGTGCTGAACGGCCTCGAGATGCTCGGGCTCGTTATGGCACATGCCCTGGAAGGCCGCACATACGTCTAAAAACGCCTTGAGCTCCATATCCGGGGCCATCTTCATCAGGCGCTTGGTCAGCCGCGTAGCCTTGGGCGGCTGAGCGGCAATCCGCGTAGCATGCGCCATCGCCGCCTCCATCAAGGCCTCGTGTTCGACCACCTCCAGCACCACGCCGTAGTCCAGGGCTTCCTGGGCATCGATGACGCGCCCGGACAAGGTGAGCTCGAAGGCGCGCTGATAGCCGATCTGGCGCTGCAGAAACCAGGCACCGCCGTCGCCGGGGATAATCCCCAGATTGAGAAAGGTTTCGCCAAACCGGGCCTGGCGCGAGGCGATACGCAGGTCTGCCATGTTGACCAGATCAAAACCGGCGCCTATCGCCGGGCCATTGACCGCCGCGATAATCGGGACGTCCACCTCGCTGAGCGCCAGCGGCATGCGCTGGATGCCCCGCCGATAGCGCTCGGCCACTTCCGCCACATCGCCGGCAAAATCACCGTCGCGACGGGCCATGTCCTTGACGTTGCCGCCGGCGCTGAAGGCCGACCCTGCCCCGGTGATCAGCAGCACCGAAACGTCGTCCGCGCGATTGATCCAGGCGGCGGTGGCCACGATGTCATCCACCAGCGCCGTGCCGGTAAGCGCATTGCGGACGTCGTGGCGATTCAGCGTCAAGGTGGCCACCCGTTTATCCAGCGTCAGGGTGGCATCGGTCAGCACGGGTAACGTTTGGCTCATTGGTCACGCTCCACAATGATTCGGGCATCGACAATCGCGTACCCGGAAGGATGGTGGTCGGGATAGGCGATCACCGGGTTCAGATCCAGCTCGCGAATCGATGGGTAGGCGTCCACCAGCTGCGACACCTGCATCAATAGCTCGACCAGCGCCGGCTTGCTGACGGCCTGGGCGCCACGCACGCCTTCCAGCATCTTTTGCGCCTTGATCTGATTCACCATGGACTCGGCGTCGGCCCGGGAGATCGGCAGCGCGCGAAACGCGACGTCGTCGAGCACCTCGACGAAGACGCCGCCTAAGCCAAACATGAGCACCGGGCCAAATACCGGGTCGCGCAGCATGCCGACAATAACTTCGACCCCCTTGTCGGCCATGGGGGTCACCAACACCCCGTCGATCATGGCGTTGGGGGCGTATTCACGCGCGTTGGCGACAATCGTCAGGTAAGCATCGCGCAACGCGGCGTCGCCTACAAGGTTAAGCTTGACCCCGCCGGCATCGGATTTGTGCAGAATATCCCGCGACACCACTTTCATTGCCAAGGGACGGTCAGCAAAGTCGGCCGCCACCTCCGAAAGCGCCTGCAGATGTGTCACCAACCGCTCGTCGGGGACGCGAATAGCGTGCTCGGCAAGCAGCGCCTTGGCTTCAAATTCCAGCAGGTCACGCCCTTCAGCCCTGGCGTTCGCCAACAGGGCGCTTCCGGAGGCGGACGGAGGCGTGGGCGCCGCCGACTGCTGACTTGCGTGCCTGGCCAGGTAGTCGCCGCGTTCCCCCAGGGCGACGAGCACCCGCACCGCGTGTTCGATCGAGGCATACACCGGCAGGCCCGCCTCGTGCAAGCAACGTAGCGGCGGCGGTTTAACCGGTGCGTAGAGGCTGTAGATGACCAGCGGCTTGGACGTGGCGTGGGCAAGCGCCAGCATGGCGTCGGCCCCGCGCATCTCATCCTCCAGCAGCGACTCGTCAAAGCGCAGGCTGTAGCCACCGAACATGCCCACCAGAAAGATACTGTCGACGTTGTCATCCTCGGCGACGACGGCCATGCACTGCGCCAACAGCGATGGCTGGGCATCCGAGGAGCCGGCCACGTCTACCGGGTTCACCGACGATGCCTGAGGCAGCAACAGCGCCTCGAGCCTTGCCTGGGTATGACCGGACAGCGTGGCAAGCGAAAGCCCCGCTTCGGCCAGGCGATCCGCGGCGATGGTCGCCTGCCCGCCCCCGTCCGCGATCACTGCGACGCGTTTGCCGGCGGCCTTCTGCAAACGGCTCAGCCCCTCCGCTACCGGAAGAATTTCATCGGAGTACTGCACCACGCTGACGCCCACTTGGCGCAGCAGGTCAACGGTCATCTGGTAGCTGCCGGCCAAGGCACCGGTATGCGAGCTGGCGGCTTTTTGCCCCTGTTCAGTAGCGCCCGATTTATAGACCACCACGGGCTTCATGGCAGCGACCTCACGCGCCACCTCGAGAAATTTGCGCCCGTCGCGGAAGCCTTCCACATAAAGCGTCGCCACCCGGGTATGCTCATCTTCCCCCAAATAGCGGAGGTAGTCGTTGAAGCCGATATCGGCCTGATTGCCCGGCCCGATGTAGGTACTGAACCCGACCTGCCCGTTGTGCTGGGCCTCAAGCGCCAGGGAAAGCAGCATGTTGCCCGACTGGGAGACGATCCCGATGTCACCGGTCTTGAGGTTATCAAGCGCCAGCAGATTAACCCGATGGTGCAGGTTGAACAGCCCCGACGTATTGGGCCCGATGATGCGAACGCCATGGGCCCGGGCGTTGGCCATCATGCGGGCTTCCAACGCAGCGCCTGCCTCGCCGGTCTCGCCAAAGCCGCTGGCTAACACCACGGCCCCCTTGATGCCGAGGCGGCCGCATTCGGCAATCAGGTCGGGCACCGTGGCGGCGGGAGTACAAATCAGTGCCAGCGCCGGGGTGCCCGGGACATCACTGATCGAGGCAAAGGTGTTGACCCCTAAAATCGAGGTCGCCTTGGGATTGACCGGATAAATCGCTCCGCCATAGCCGCCCTTGATCAGCCCGACCATGGCCTTGTAGCCACGCTTGGTAGGATCGGACGATGCGCCCACGACGGCAATGCCCGACGGCGCCAGAATGGCATGCAGCGGGCTTTGAGAAGGAAGATGACCTTCGATGGATTGCATGGGGTTACCTGTAGAAATAAGACACGTCGACAATGCGTTGCGGTGTAGCAAGCGGACGCTTAACGGCCCTTGAACCGGGGCGCGCGTTTTTCGGCGAAGGCGTTGACCCCCTCCTGCCAATCCTCGGTGGTCGAGCAGGTAAAGACCGCGTCCAGCTCTTGCTGGAGCTGGCCTGGCATGTCGGTGTGCGCGGCGCGATTGACCAGCGGCTTCAACATGGCCAATGACACCGGCGCCTTGCCCGCCAGCTGCGACGCCAGTGACTCGGCCTCGGGCATCAACTGATCCAGCGGATAGTTGGCCAGCGCCAGACCCAGCCGGGTTGCCTCGGCCCCGTTGATCTTGTCGCCGACATACAGCAGCCGGCGCGCCTGGGCCAGGCCGACCAGCTGGGGTAACCACTTGGAAACGCCACCGCCGACGCAGGTGCCAATGCTGGTTTCGGGAAAACCCATCTGAGCATCATCGGCCATCAGTATAAAATCACAGGCCACCGCCATTTCGGCGCCCGCCCCCAGGGCATAGCCGTTCACCGCAGCAATCACCGGTTTGCGCAGTTGAGCGATCGCCTCGCCTACGTCGTTCCCCAGCTGGAGATATTGGCGGCGCTGGAAAAGCGTCCTGCCCGCGCCTTCGTGGGCTTTCATATCTGCCCCGACGCAGAAGGCGCGCCCCTCCCCGGTGAGCACCACGGCGCGAATATCCCGCTCGCGCTGGGCAATGGCCAGCGCGTCCAGTAGCTCGTGATACAGCGCTTCCACGACGGCATTGAGCCTGTCGGGCCGATTGAGGCGCACCGTCAGCACATGGTTTTGCCGGGTGACGAGAAGGTGGGAATAGGAAGGCAAATCTAGCGGCGTGGTCATCGCGGTCGGCTACCTGGTCAACGAGAAGAAATGGCCAATCAATACATACGTTTCTTTTTATCAACTATTAAGAAACGCATGTTTCAGTCGGCATGCTAGCGACTCCTTGCCGAGCACGTCAACACAAACGTATCTAAAAAAACCTAAATAGATACAAATGTACCATTTCGGGTCGTATGCGTTACACTGCCGGTTCCAATCCGCCGGAGGCCGACCATGACGCGCTACCAGACTGACGGAGAGTCCCTCTCTACCACGCCGTTGGACGCCATCAACCAACGGCTTGCAGCGCTCTACCCGACCTTGAGCCCGCAGCTGAAGCAGGCTGCGGGCTTTGTGATGGAGCATCCTCTGGACATGGCGTTCCAGTCGATCCGCAAGACGGCGAGCGCCGCCCAGGTCACCCCTTCAACGCTGGTACGCCTGGCCAAGCGCTTGGGTTTTGACAGCTATGAGCCGTTCCGCGAGGCGTTTCAATCCTCGGTACAGGCGCCGCCGGTGGAGCTTTCCGGGCGCGCCAGCAAGCTGCGCGATCAGGCCAGCCAGCCGGACGACCCGCTGTTTGTGAATGTCGGGGAAGCGGCGTTTGACAATATCGGACGCCTGTTTACCGCCGACAACCAATCGCGGGTGCGCGAGGCCGCCCGCCACCTGCTGGCAGCGCGCAAGATAGCGGTGGTGGGATTTCGGGACACCTTTGCCTGTGCTTACCACTTTGCCTACGTAGGCCGCATCGCCATGCCCAACGTGACCCTCATTCGCGGCCTGGAGGGCGGGCTTCTGACCGAGCTGGATCACTTCAATGAGCAGGATCTGGTGGTGGTATTTGGTTTCGAGCCCTACTGCGCAGAAACCGTCAAGGCGCTGGAGGTCACCCGGCGAAACGGCGTCCAGGCCATCGCCATCACCGATACGCTGCGCTCGCCGCTGGTTCCCGGGTCGCTGATGACGTTTACCGTGGCCAACGCAACGCCCCATTTTTTCCCTTCGATCCTGTCCGCCATCACCTTGAGCGAGGCGATTCTGGCGGAGTGCGTCGCGTTTGGCCCCGATCAATTGGTCGACAACGTCAAAAGCTTCGAAACCCGGATGCGCAACATGGGCGCGTACGTGGATACCGGCTAGCCAGCGGCTTTCGGCATTCACGGAACGCCGCCATGGACGCATTAGACCTTCGCGGCACTATGGCTAGCGTTGAAAATATTAATTGGCGCTTAGCTCAGAGCTAGCTAAATTCTGTGAACGTAATGTGATGCTTAAAGCGCCGCATTGCCTTACCGTCACCACAGGGAACCCACAGTGGTGAATTATACGTATGGGATTACAACAACAACCGGTGGCACTGACCACTGTCGGAGCTTTCAACATGCCTAACGACAAGCACAACGTAAATTCAGATTCCTTGATTACCACGTCCACCACCTTGCCTTCCTCGATGACGAGCACTCCTTCTAGCCGGCGCAACTTCCTGAAAACCGCTGCGGTGGGCTCGGCAGCCGCCGTCGCCGCCCCGTGGATCGGCAATGTGCAAGCCCAGGAAGGCATTCGCATCCGCATGCAATCTTCCTGGCAGCCAGGTACCACGGGCTACAGAATTTTCGAAGAGTGGGCTGCGGGGGTCGCAGAGGCGACAGGTGGCGAGGTGCGCATTGAGCCCTTCCCTGCCGGTGCAGTCGCGGGCGCCTTTGAAGTTGCCGATGCGGTACGCAACGGCGTGCTCGACGGCCAGAACTGGTTCACCGTTTATTGGCCGGGCAAAATGCCAGCCGGTGTATTCCTGACCGCTTATCCAATGGGGCTTTCCGTCCCTCACCAGTGGGATATGATGTTTGGCGCCTATGGCGGCTTCGGCATTGCCAAGGATCTATACCGCAAGCAGGGTCAGGAGCTGCTCGGCTACGTGCATCACGACCTCAACCTGATCCACTCCAAGATTCCGTTACGCAGCTTCGATGACTTCAAAGGCGTTAAGATCCGCATGCCAGGCGGCATCGTGGCGGAAACCTTCGCCTCTATTGGTGCACAAACGACTCTGCTCCCGGGCTCCGAGGTGTATCCGGCACTTGAGAAAGGCACTATCGACGCGGCCGACTACACAGGCGCTGCCGTCAACTTCGAGCTAGGATTCTGGCAGGTCGCCGACTACATCATCATGGGGCCGCCCTCAACGCCGTGTCTGCACCAGGCTGTCGACCTGATGGATATTTCCGTCAACCGGCGCGTGTTCGAGCGTATGTCGCCCCAGACCCAGGATCTGATGCACGATCTGGTGGCCGCCTACTCTCGCGAGCACTACGCGGCGATCCAGAAGGCCAACGCCGAAGCCTGGCCCAAGTATCGTGAAAAAGGCGTGGAGATCATCCACCTCACCGAAAACGATGCTAGCCGCTTCAGGGATGCCGCCATCCCGCTATGGTTCAAGTGGGCCAACAAGGATCCAGATGCGGCTCGGCTGTTTAGAGCACACCTCAACACCATGATGGATCCGGCCGTGGGTTTGATCACCGACGAAGACATTCAGGGCTACGAGCTAAACGCCTGATGCTTAGCGTCTGAATGATTGGCTCGGCAACGTCGGATGTTGCGATTGATTTCGCAACATCCTGTTTGTCCAGCGTTACGACTTTTTTCTTCCGCATCCCGTCGGCTGATGATCCGGAACCCTCACCTTTAGGTGAGGGTGTCACGGAGGAGTGTCCATGAACCTTGATATCGAATTCGTTCTTCCGCATTGGCTTTACTGGTCGGTGTTGCTGCTTTTACCACTGGTGGTAATGTTTTTTGTCGACCGCAGTTTCCGGCGCGGCGCTACTGTTGACGGCGGAGACACCGCCGAGATCCCTGCCGGGGAGGCGCCTGAGGCCGCCTATCAACCGCCGGGCAATCTTTTTACCAGCGTCGTTGACCGCATATCCGGCTTTTCAGGCCGTTACGTGGCCTATTGGGCGCTGATTGCACCTTTCATCTTCGCCTATGAAGTACTTGTGCGCTATGCCTTCAACTCGCCGACCAACTGGGCTCACGAGTCAATGACCTTGATGTTCGGCATGCAGTATCTGATTGCGGGGGCTTATGCGCTTCGCGAAGGTGGCCATGTCCGCGTCGATATTCTGTACAGCCGGGCCAAGCCACTTAACAAGGCGGCACTGGATATTGTCACCTCGTTATTCTTTTTCATCTTTACCCTCGCGTTGCTTTCGACCGGCTGGACGTTCTTCTCCCAGTCGGTGAGTGACGCGTACTTCTTTGGCTCCAGCTATTCCAACGAGACCTCTTTCACCGAATGGGCCATTCAGTTCTATCCGGTGAAGTTCATGCTGTTCTTTGGCGCGTTACTATTGCTGCTCCAGGGGCTTGGTCAGCTGATTCGGGACATCCAGGCGTACCGTCACCACTGGCACCTGCATAAAGAGAGTCGGTCTTTTGCTCGTACGCTGCTGATCATCGCCATCTTTCTTGCGGCATGGCTAGTGTTTGAGATTGTCAATATCGCCATCACCGACTATGAGAGTTTGGCCGGTAGCATTTCCGGTAGCCTTAGCTCAGTCGGCATCGGAGCCTTGACCCTATTGATGTTTGGCACCCTGATGGTGGTGCTTGTGGCGGGTCTGCCATTAGCCTTCGTTACCGGGGGCCTGGGGGTGGTATTCCTGTACACGGTTGGCGATCAGGCGATGCTCAACCTGATGCCCTCACGCATTTTCCCGATGATGACCAACTACCAGCTCTCAGCCATACCGCTGTTCATTTTCATGGCCTCGGTGCTGGAAAAAGCCGGGATCATCGAAGAGCTGTTCGACGTCGTCTACAAGTGGATGGGCGGCCTCAAGGCCGGGCTGGCCATTGCCACGGTGATTGCGTCCACGCTGCTCGCCGCCATGGTCGGCGTAATTGGCGCGGCGGTGGTCACCATGGGTCTGATCGCCCTGCCGGCGATGCTCAAGCGCAACTATGACCCGGAAATCGCCATTGGCTCGATCATGGCCGGCGGCACCCTGGGCATTCTTATCCCGCCCTCGATCCTGGCGATCATCTACGGCGTTATCGCCCAGCAATCGGTGGGTGAGCTCTACCTCGGCTCGCTGATTCCGGGCTTGCTGCTGGCTTTCATGTACGGCTTCTACTGCTGGATGCGCGGCACCCTGAACGTCAAGATGGCGCCGCCGATGCCGGTGGAAGACCGGGTCGACATGAAGGAGAAGCTACGCTTGCTGCGCAACATGCTGGCGCCCATCGTGCTGGTGATACTGGTCCTCGGCATCATCTTTACCGGCATCGCCACGCCCGTGGAGGCGGCGGGTATCGGCACCTTTGGTGCCCTGGTGGTCGCGGCCATGCACAAGCGCCTGACCTGGCCCAACCTGCACGCCGCCTGCATGACCACGCTGGTCGCCTCGGCGATGGTGATGTGGATTATCTTCGGCGCCAGCATCTTCGTCGGCTTCTATATCCTGCAGGGCGGCCAGACGTTCGTGCAGGAGCTGATCTCCGGCGCGGGCCTTGGCCCCTACGCGGTGTTGCTGCTGATGATGGTGCTGCTGGTGGCGCTGGGGATGTTCCTCGACTGGGTCGGCATCCTGCTGCTGGCGGTGCCCATCTTCGTGCCGCTGATCAAGGGCATGACCTTTGATGGGTTATTTGGCCTGCCCGGGGTCGACGCGGCTGACGTCTCGCTGTGGTTCGGCGTCATCTACCTGGTCAACATGCAGATGTCGTTTCTCAGTCCGCCGTTCGGCTATGCGCTGTTCTATATCAAGGGGGTCTGCCCGCCGCATATCACCATGGCGCAGATATTCCGCTCGTCCTTCCCGTTCCTGGGCATTCAGGCACTGGGGCTACTGCTGGTCATTCTCTTCCCGGCGCTGGTCACCTGGCTCCCCAACCTGGCCTACGGCTAGCCACGCTTGACCGTTCGCGCTTCTGCCGCCCTCGCTCAGCGAGGGCGGTTTGCGTTTCGGGGCAGCCAATGTCAGGGCAACAGCACCGTGGAGCCGGTGGTCTTACGGCTTTGCAGCGCGTCCTGGGCTTTTCCCACGTCCTTGAGCGGGTAGCGGTTGGCCACGTCGATGTGAATCTTGCCGCTCTCGATCATGGCAAAGAAGTCCTCGCACATCATCTCGAAGCGCTCGCGGGTATCCGCGTAGCCGTTCAGGCTGGGGCGGGTCACGAACAGCGAGCCTTTCTGGTTGAGAATACCGATGTTCACGCCGTCGACGGGGCCTGAGGCGTTGCCGAAGCTGACCATCAAGGCGCGCGGCTTGAGGCAGTCCAGCGACATTTCCCAGGTATCCTTGCCCACCGAGTCGTAGACCACGTCGCACATCTCGCCGTTGGTCAGCTCGCGCACCCGCGCCACCACATCCTCTTCGGTGTAGTTGATCGTCGCCCAGGCCCCGTTGGCCATGGCCAGATCCGCTTTCGCCTGTGAGCTGACGGTACCAATCAGTTTGACGCCCAGCGCCTTGGCCCACTGGCAGGCAATCGATCCCACCCCACCGGCAGCGGCGTGGAACAGGATCGTTTCCCCCCCCTTGAGTTCGCAGGTCTGACGCAGCAGGTACTGCACCGTCAAGCCCTTGAGCATGCTGGCCGCGGCGGTTTCAAAGTCGATAAAGTCCGGCAGCTTGACGACTTTAGACGCCGGCAGCGTATGCAACTCGGCGTAGGCACCGAGCGGCCCCTGGGCGTAAGCGACCCGGTCGCCTTCTTTAAAGTGGCTGACGCCCTCACCGACGGCGTCGACCACGCCCGCGCCTTCGGTGCCAAGCCCAGAAGGAAGAGAAGGCGCCAGATAAAGCCCGGTGCGGAAGTAAATATCGATGAAGTTGAGGCCAACGGCCTTGTTGGCAACGCGGACTTCACCCGCGCCCGGTGCGGCCGGGGTGGCATCCACCAGTTCAAGCACCTCTGAACCGCCGGTACGGGCAAACTGAATCCGTTGGGATACATGCTCTTGAGACACAGGGAACTCCTTGTTATTGGATGAAGGTCAGGCTAGCAAGCTAACGCTATCGGCCCGCCAGCGCAACGCGGTTGTCACAACGCACGTGCTAGACTGTCGGCTTGTTGACGACCGACGGCCAACGGATCATTGCTAATGCACCCTGCTATCGCGCTGCCCACGTTAATTGCTCACCGTGGCTACTCTGCCGCCGCCCCGGAAAACACCCTCGCGGCCGTCCGCGCCGCCCACCAGGCCGGGGTTGACTGGGTCGAACTCGACGTTCAGTTGCTGGGGGACGGCACGCCCGTTATCTGGCACGATGCTGACGTCGCGCGCTGTTCAGACGGCCGCGGCAGGCTACGCCGCATGCGCTGGCCCCATGCGCAGGTGCTCGACGCTGGCCGCTGGTTTGGCAAGACGTTCGAAGGGGAAAGGATGGCCAGCCTTGAGGCCATGCTGGCACTGCTCAACGAGCTGGGAATGGGCGTCAATCTGGAGCTCAAGGTCAATCGCGGCCACGACCCCGTCGCGTTGGTCGAGCGTGTACTGCCGACCGTGCTCGACGCCTTGCCCGCCGAGCGGCTTGTGCTGTCGTCTTTTGATCAAACGGCGCTGCGCCACAGCCGCACCTTTGCAACGGCCGACAGGCTGGCGCTCGGCGTGCTGGTCAACCGCCTGCCCAAGGAGTGGCGGGCACTGTGCGCGGAGATCGATGCCTTCAGCCTTCATGCCCACTGGGGCCGTTTGAAGCCCGCACAGGCTGACGCCATCGTACAGGCGGGCTATGCGCTGCTCTGCTACACCCCCAACGATCCCCACGCCTTCCATCCGCTCTGGGCCTGGGGGGCAGCCAGCGCCATCACCGACGAACCCGAGGCCTTCCAGCGCTATTTATCGGCCTCGGCCAGCGCCGCACACGGCAGGTAATGAATGACATCGTGAAAGCGTAGCGATGTATCGCCGTCGTTGCGCATGACATGTGGCCGGTCAGCGGCGAAGCGAACGCCCTGGCCTGCCGTCACCGTTTGCCAGGCGTCGTCGATGCACAGCGCCATCGTCCCCTCGATCACCACGATATGCTCCACCACGCCGGGCGCGTGGGGTGCCGATTCGCTGGCACAATTCGGCGCCAGCTCGATCGCCAGCATTTCAAACCCGAGTAGCGGGTCGTAGGCAAACAGCACCTGCGCCTGCATCCCGGCGCTATCCTGCCAGGTGGGCGGGTGCGGCGGTCTGGCCTCCACTTCTGCCCCCGCATCAAACAGGCTGGAAAACGACACGCGAAAGCCGCTGGCCATGCGCCACAGCGTGGCAATGGTGGGGCTCGACTCGCCGCGCTCGATCTGGCCCAGCATGGCTTTACTGACGCCGGTGGCCTCCGCCGTCCGGGTCAGGCTCCAGCCACGCTCACGGCGGAGTTGCTTCACGGTCGCGGCGATATGCGCCGCCAGAGTGTGAGGCTCAGCAGTCATGAAACGCTCCTTGGGTACGTGGCGTTACTTGAAACCAGTGCCTGAGCACACGTTGCGGGAACCCAAAGCGGCATGCGTTGGCGCCCGGTCGACCAGGCGATGCTGAAGATTGATGCAACGCGAATTGGCCCGGGACGCAGCGACGTACGCTACCGCGTCCGCCGGCCTGATTTGTTAGCAGAGATGTCCTTGAGGCTGCCGGAAACATACTTGTGTAACACACTGGAAACCAGGGACTGGTAAGGAAGCCCTTCTTCCAGTGCACGGCGCTGGAGCGCTTCCAGGTCGCGACTGGAGATACGGATATTGATCCGCTTGTCTTTCCTGAAGGTTTCTTCCGCTGCCGTCGTCAGGGACTCCCGACGATCGGCATTCAGATCTGACTCGAACTCTCCGGATTCGTAAGCTTCCAGTAGCGCTTGCTCTTCTTGATCTAATTTGGTCTTGGTCATGCTAACCCCCTAGAAAGGTCTTGGTGGCCTTGCGACTGGGAATGACCGTTTTAAGAAAGATCTCGTTATCATTCTCGACGTACGGCACCAGCCAGGCATAATCATCAATCCGAACCACAAGGAGTCGTTGATTCGGGTACTTGTCCCTGTTGGGGTGAGATCCATCATCAAGTAAACCACCAGACTGAAGAGCAAACAGGACATCTTCGAAGGAAACTCCCCGCTCGCTCATCAACTGCTGGTTCTTTTCAGCATTCCAGTTAATTTGCTTCATTGGATGAGCCTAGCAGAATGTGTGCCTATTGGCATCTTTCTAATACCACGCTTCGTGGCAAATTTCTGGGCTTGCTTGGTGCAAACCCATCGCCACGTCACCAGTCCAGCGCCCCATCGCATTCATCCACGGGGCTATCCACCCCCTCTCGAATAAACGCCCGCATACCCGGCACAGAAAGAAAGTAGAGCATTTCCTGAATAGCCGACCAGTCTTCTTCGGAAACCAGGTCGGTTCTTTCGCTTGCCCGTGACGACGAACGGCTGGTGTGACTCGGCCGTCTCGTCAATCAATAAAGGTTGCTGCGCGCCTCAGTTGCGGTGATAGCGTCATGACGCACGTACTTCGTGTCCAAATTTATTGAGCGTATGCTTTCAAAAACGCTCGGCCGCAAATTCTGAGTGCAACACCTGACCAAACCGGTAGGGTGTTGTATCCATGTCATATTCTGAACTCTGCACTGAAGAACGTGCC